>JASMKJ010000276.1 GCA_030749275.1 Acidimicrobiales bacterium | reverse complement strand
GGTCAAAGATGTCGCGGTCGGGCCAGAACCGCACTCGAGTTCCGGTGCGGCTGGCTGGAACCTTGCCTACCTTCTTCAGGGAGTGAGATTCTGTGAAACGGCCGTTTTTGGTGGCGTGCCCTGCAATTTGATCTTTAAAGTCAAGTCGGTAGGTAGCGCTTTTGCGGTCAACCTCTACCGACATTCGCGTCGACAATGCATTCACGACCGAAGCGCCGACCCCGTGCAATCCCCCGGAAGCACCGTAGGCTCCGTTGCCAAATTTGCCACCGGCGTGGAGCTCGGTAAAAACCACCTCCAGTGCCGTAACGTCGCCTTCTTTTTTCTCTAGCGGTATACCGCGACCATCGTCAGTGACTTCGTACGATCCGTCTGGATGGAAGATGACCTCTACAAGCTTGGCGTGGTCGGCGGCGGCCTCATCGACGCTGTTATCGATGACTTCCCACAACAAATGGGTTAGTCCGCCCGACCCTGTGCCGCCGATATACATACCCGGACGTTTTCGTACTGCTTCGAGACCCTCTAGGACTTCGATGTCGTCAGCGTCGTAACTTGTACTTGCCTTCTTTGTTGTGGGCTTCTTTGTTCCAGCAGCCATCAGAAGCGATACTCCCCCACTAGAACAACTCGGTTGTCGAGACTAATGGTTTGTCCATCTCTTCTTGTTGGGTCGAGTGAGAGCGGCTCTGGGGTTGGTTCCAATTTCTTCTCGTCCTGTGAATCCGCTACCACAGCTGCTAACTGCTGGTTTCGGCCAACCCATGCGAATGTCGCTGTGGTTTCAAAATCACGCCACTTAACGGTTCTCACGCCTCCTGTAGCTCGGCCTTTTGTTGGAATTTCGGCAACGTCAGTTGCTTTGACCGCTCCTTCATCGCTGACAACAAGCACCATCGTTCCGAAGTCGACGACACCTGCAGCAAGAAGTCTGGCTCCGGGTTTAAGTTTCATTCCCGCCACTCCCCCAGCACCGGGCCCTTGAAGTGAGATCCCTTTTGAAGCAGTCCGTAGCGCTTGTCCGTCCGAGGCCACCATGATGATTTCAGTGTCGTCGGTCGCTGCAAAAGCTGAGATAACGCGGTCATCTCCCTTGAGGTTGATGGCCGAGCTCCCCGTCCGGAGAGATGTAAGGGTCTGAGATTCCAGCCGTTTAGCCACACCATTTCTAGTCACCAGCACTATTGGGTCGTTGCCCTCACCGAAGAGGCCCACTACTTTCTCGCCGCGGGCCAGGGAGAACATCTCGGTTACGGAGGCCCCGCGACTGCCCCGGGCCATCTCTGGCACCTCACGGGCTTTGACCGTCAAGAGCCTTCCGTGGTCGGTTACGGCCAAGACCGGTGAATATGCGCTTGTTTCGAGGCTGCGCGCGACGATGTCGTGCCGTCCCGGTTTCACCTTGAATTCATCGTCGGGCGATCGACGGCCAAGCAGTCCAGACGTTGACAACGTAACCAACGTCGTCTGATCACCGAGCTCATCGACCAGTTCTTCTTGAACTTCAACTACCTCATCGTCTATGACCACTAGATCCGATTCGGTGATCACACTGCTTCGTCGAGGACTGCTGAATTCTGATACCAACTCCCGTAGCTCATCGCGAACTGTGTTTCTTTGTTTGGTCTCGGAGGCCAGCAGTTTCTTTAGGTTAGCGATATCACTCTGGACCTCTGAAAGCTCCTCCCGCAACTTATCGACCTCTAACGCCGTGAGCCTTCGAAGTTGCATATCGAGGATGTGGGTCGCCTGGACCTCAGTCAGCTTCAAGTCTTTTACGAGTCGCTCCCTGGCCTTCGTCGCATCTTTCGAGCCGCGAATTATCGAAATCACTTTCTCGATGTTGTCGAGAGCGAGGAGGAGGCCAAGTAATACGTGTTCACGCTCCTCCGCTTTGGACAGTCGGTGGGTCGCTCTTCGGACGATGACTTCAAGACGATGGTCGATGTAGTGCTTGCTTAACTCGTAGAGGCTCAGCGTTGTCGGCACACCGTCAACCAGCGCAACGTTGTTGATCCCGAAACTCTCTTCTAACGGTGTCAGCCGGTAGAGCTTTTCTAATAGCGAATGCGGACCCACCCCGGATTTACATTCGATGACGAGGCGGAGACCGTTGTTTCGATCGGAGAGATCGACTACAGCGGCAATGCCGTCAAGCTTGCCAGCCGCAATCAGTTCTCGGATTTTCGCTTGAACTCGTTCTGGTCCAACAGAGTAAGGCAGCTCGGTGACGATAATGCCTTGTCGGCGCGCAGTGATATTTTCTATTTCGGCTCGTGCTCTGACACGAATTGTGCCTCTCCCGGATTTGTAGGCCTCCCTCAACGACCCATCGTCAACGATGATTCCTCCCGTTGGGAAATCCGGGCCTTCGAGGTGTTTCATCAAATCATCGACGGTCGGTTTGGGTCGACGTTTAGTTAAGACGTGTTCGATTACCGCTGCTACTTCAGCCAGATTATGTGGAGCCATGTTGGTAGCCATGCCAACTGCTATGCCTGATGCTCCATTTACCAACAAATTTGGCAAAGTCGCAGGGAGACACACTGGTTCTTCGCGCTCTCCATCAAAGTTGGGAACAAAGTCGACGGTGTCCTCATCAAGGTCTTTGACCATTGTCATCGCAGCTGCTGTGAGGCGCGCTTCCGTATAGCGATACGCCGCTGGAGGGTCGTCGAGGCTGCCAAAATTGCCTTTGGGGTCAACAAACGGGACAGACATTGAGAAACCCTGACCCATGCGCACCATTGCTTCATAAATGGCACCGTCGCCGTGGGGGTGATACTTCCCCATCACTTCCCCGACGACCCCGGCTGATTTTCGAAAAGGTGTCGCTGGCCTCAGACCCAGGTCTGCCATGACGTACAGAATTCTGCGCTGGACCGGCTTCAGTCCGTCTCGGACATCTGGTATCGCTCGGCTTGTGGTAACCGAAAGCGCGTACGGCATGAATGAATCGCGCATCTCGGCATCAACGGGAATTTCGACGATCTCACGCGCAAATTTTTCGGGTACTTTCGCTTTAGCCATAACTTCCTGGTCTTTTCCTCTGTTGAGCCGAGGGTAGGACGCTCCAGCGCTTTAGGGAGGTCATTCATCTACAAAACCTTCTTGTTGGAAACGCGTCACCGAGAGATGATTTCGGTAACGTTTACTTCCGTACCTAGGGACTAGCGAGGGGGCCTTTCCTCCCCTGACGCCTCCCGTCCGACTAGCCGGAGAACCCGGAGCAATCATGAGCCGACGTATCGATGTCGAACTGACGAGCCAGAACGAGGACGGAACCTGGACTTGGCGAACCGCCGGCGCCAAACAACCTAAAGGCACCCTTGACGGGGGCCTGTTGTACAGCGGGGCCTCAGTCGGTGATGTATGCCGGGCAGACGCAGACTTTGAAATCGACGGAATTTTCATAACCGCTGTTCTGCCACCTAAAGGCCGAAGCGGTCGCCCCGATGATGAGCGCATTGAACTGCTGGGATCCGGTGCGGATTTTCAGGCCGTAACGACACAGCTTGCAAAGAAGAGTCGTTCAGGAAAACGAAGCGATGGCCGTCGCCGCGCTGATCGCAAGAAAGGTAAACGAGACGGCGACAACCGAGGCAAAGAGGACAAAGGTCGTCGAAAGAACAGCGACAGCAAAGCCCGCAAACCCAAGACAGAAACACCCCCTAAACCAAAACCGAAGAAGTTGAAGGCAGGCCGCACCCATCGAAAGGCGTTTATCGCGGGATTGCCCGAAGAACAACGGGTGATCGCAGAGCAAGTGTCTCGGGGCGGTATAGCTGCCGTGAGAAAAGAGATCGAGGCACAGAATCTACGTGCAGAGGAGGACGGCGGCGAAGCTGTTCGGGCTGATGCACTCATCGCATTAGCTGAGTCATTGATACCGCAACTCAAGATCGCAGAATGGCGCGACAGGGCAGACGCTGCATTGAAATCGATGGATGAAGTTCTTCCTAGACCTAGCACAGACGCACAAAAAGAATTACTGGATCGTATCCGTTCTTTAGGAAGTGAAACCCCTGAAGACGTAGCTGAAGAATTTAAAAATGGTAACGGTAAG
>JASMKJ010000275.1 GCA_030749275.1 Acidimicrobiales bacterium | reverse complement strand
ATGGGTAAACCTTTGACCAAATTGAAGCGCGCGTATCGCGTTCTGGCGGCGTTAATGATCGCCTGTGCCGGTACGACAGTGTTTTTCGGTTCGTCGGCTGCGTCACATACAGGTCACGAGCATGCACGAGAGATCCGCATCATCGAAGTGAGTGGGCTGTTAGACCCCATCGAAATCGACTACATAGATTCGCAGCTTGAAGACGCTCAACGCCACTGGGCGCTTGCCATCGTTTTCCAAGTGAATAGCCCTGGAAGCGCCTCCAACCAACAAAAAATGCGTGAACTCTTGGAGAACATAGAGGGCTCGCTGATACCCGTAGGTGCCTGGATAGGTCAAAGCGGAGCCACAGCGCAAGGGGCAGCAGCACATCTCGTGCAAGCAGCTGACTATTCAGGTATTGCCCCAGGGAGTCGAATCGGAAACTTCGCAGAGTTTGAAACTTCCCCGGAGTCCCCTCCGAGGTTTGGTGCCCATGAACTGCGTAGAGGTGAGGATGCTGTGGACGACGGTCTTGTCGAAGTAATGGCACCCACTCTTGGCGAATTTTTACTCGCAATGGAAGATGTTGGCTTGATCGAGAAGATCTCAACTGAGATCGAACAAGCGGACGGGCTAGTACAGCGCTCAGTCGCCAGTGGGGTCACCGTCACTTTCAACAAACTGTCGCTCATCGATCAGTTGTTCCACACCGTCGCGAGTCCAGCTGTTGCGTATCTGCTGCTTCTCGTTGGCATGTCCATGTTGCTCCTCGATTTTTTCACCGGCGGTATCGGCGTAGCCGGAGGAGTGGGCTGTGGCTCTTTGTTGCTTGCCTGCTATGGGCTAGGAGTTCTTGATATCCGCACTTGGGCGCTAGTGGCCCTAGTGGTAGCAATGCTCGGGTTCGCAATCGATCTTCAAACTGGAGTTCCCCGTTTTTGGACCGTTGCTGGTACCGCGCTTTTGATCATCGGCTCGCTTCGCCTCTTCGCCAGTCACTCTGTGAGTTGGTTAACCCTCTGCGGGGGAATCGGCTTAACCCTCGCCTTCGTGATGTCGGGCATGCCTGCATTGATACGAACGAGATACGGAACGAGCACTTTGGGCAGGGAGTGGATGATCGGCGAAATGACCCAAGCGGCAACGGACCTTGCCCCCGATGGGCTCGTACTGTACGAGAATGCTCAATGGCGAGCACGGGTCAATCGTTTGACACCCATCAAAGAAGGTGAACCAGCTCGCATCGTTGGGCTTGAAGGTCTCCTACTGGAGGTCGAGCCTGAAGAAGGCGGGGCTATTGACTATCGACAGATGCGACGCAAATAGCTATAAATCGTCAGCTGGGAAAGCCGAAATAACCGAATCACGGCCTGAAAATCGGAAATAAGCCCTGTAAGAGCCTAGTTTCAAAAATTGAATCGTTTTTCGATTTTTTCTTGCCTCAGTGTTGTTCGCGCGCCTAGATTGCCTGCGGAGGCACATTGGGGGGAGCAAAATATGGCTGCATTGCCTGATGACAGTTGGGAGCACAAAGCTGCGTGTCGAGGACCGCAATCAACGGTTTTCTTTCCACCGCCCAGATTTGAACGCAAGGACGAAAAGCTAGGCCGGGAAGCGCGAGCTAAGGCCATATGTGCCCAATGTTCGGTCAGAGAAGACTGCCTGTCTTATGCCCTTGATATTCGCGAGCCTCACGGCATTTGGGGTGGCGCAAACGAGGCCGAACGAAGGCAAATACTGCTCGTTCTCGACGGTGAGGCCGTCTCCTGAAGCTTTAAGCAGTTGGCACCTCTGAGCCCCTGCAGCTCAAATTTCGGGTAACCGCGGACCCGCAATTCGCAAATCGTCCCTGCGTCGAGTAACTCCGGTGTTGTCGAGAACAGCGCAAATAGGTAAAGCGAATTTTCTCGTCGTCCCAAGAGCATCTCTGATTTCGGCGACTGTGACCCCTTCCGGTTTGCCTTGCAAGAGATGGGCAACAACTATTGCTGCTTTGTGGATCGATGATGAAGCAAAGAGCACGCCGTCGTTTTGAACTAACAGGCCACGTTGCAACAAGCCTCGAATCTCTTCACCTGATGGATCCGGTGGTTGTGTCGGTGAGAAGGGCTCTGCTTCAAGCAAGTCAACTATGGGGTGATTGACAAAGATGTCTTCTTGATCAACCGATCGTGCGCGGCCCTCGAACACTTCGATGTCTTCGAGGTTGTTGACTGCTAATCGCTGTCGATCATCCAAAAGGGCCATATCCAAGCCGACAGGGCCAGCTTGTTCCACCAGTTCACGAACTTCCTCTTCTAAAACCGAGAGCACAGCTAATGAAGCGACCCAATTTCCCAATACTGGCTGTGCCGCCACCCCAGTGAGACGCTCGAGATCGTCAACAGTGATCCATCCGCGTTCGGAAATCACACGATCCACTGAAAGATCAGGCCGGGCTTCGGATGCCCTAGTTACGGGGTCGACATCGAGTACATGACCACCCCCGACGGTTTCATCTCGCCCAGACTCTCGCAGGACAAACCTGTCACCTGGAAGTAACGGGAGTTCCTCAGGTAAGAAAATCCGCACATGCCCTTCGGAGCCTGGCGGGAGATGGCTGGGACCCAGCACCCGGATCTTGACGGACCATTCGCCTGAACCGACGTATAGAGAGAATGCCCCACGTCGAGAGACGTCGTGGCTGAGACTGGGAAGAATTTGAATCGATGCATCAAATTTCTGGGTACGGTGCCATTGCTCGTTAAACACCAACGCTATTCCTCGGCCGAGTTCCTGATAGTCAACATTTGCCAAGTTGAGCGCCACCCGGTGTCCAGGATCAATCTTGGTCCGCGACTCGCCTTGCGTCTGAACAGCCCGGATTCGGGCTTTAGCGTCCCCGGGTACAAGTGATACCTCGTCATCTACTCGTAGGCGGCCTCCGGTCAAGGTGCCGGTCACGACGCTGCCGGCGCCAGTAGCCGCGAAAGCCCGATCGACCCACAGGCGAGGTCGCTTCGTGTTAGATGCTGTAGGAGCCAACTCAGTTAGACGATCGAGCGCTTCTCGCAACGCATCGATACCAGTTCCGTTGAGACTGTCAACAGGAACTACTTCGGCGGCTTCGAGGAAGCTGCCCTCAACTTTTTCTTCGACATCCATGTGAGCGAGTTGCGCGAGTTCGTCATCTACAAGCCCAATCTGGGTGAGGGCGATCACCCCGTAACGAATTCCCAATAGTTCGAGAATACGAAGGTGCTCTTCTGATTGAGGTTTCCAACCTTCGGTTGCAGCGACCACGAAAAGGCAGGCATCCACCCCGCCGACACCCGCGAGCATGTTCTTGATAAACCGAATGTGTCCAGGCACATCAACAAAAGACAGTTTGCGACCTGATGACAGTTCAGTGAAGGCGAACCCCAAATCGATAGTCAGACCCCGTTCTTTTTCTTCAGCGAGCCGGTCTGGGTCAGTCCCAGTGAGCGCCCGGACCAGAGTTGACTTGCCGTGATCGACATGACCTGCTGTGGCGATTACATGCATCGATCAAATGACCGAGGCAATTGCTTTTGCCACCAAAGTGTCATCATCGGGGTGGACAGTCCGCAGGTCTACTATCGTCGCTTGATCGCGTACCCTCGCGATAACAGGCGTTGCTGCACCGCGGAGTCCTGCTGATACATCCCCATCCAACTGCACGCCAGCCGAAGGGATCTCTTCTCCGGGCAATGAACCGCCGCCCGTCATCGACACCGTATTTACTGTGTGACCAACAGATAGGGCCTCGGCGCGAGTCCTTAGTTGAGCAACTGGGGTTTGTGCCATCCGCCAGAAGGGTATTGAGTCCCCGTCCCGTCGAAGGTAAGCGAGAGTTGTCTGTTGAAGGGCGCTTAACACCAACGCCCCGGGCCTAAATGCCCGCATTAGGGGATGTTTGGAACAAGCTTCGATCAAGTCTGCGCGTCCTGCTATTACACCGGCTTGGGGACCGCCGAAAAGCTTGTCGCCCGAAAAAGTCACCAAAGCAGCACCAGCTTCCAATGTTTGCTTTACCGCGGGTTCATCACGCAGCCATGACGGCTTTCCGTCTCGCAACCACTGGCAGGCTTCATCTATGAATCCGGACCCGAGGTCAGCGACCACAGGTGTTCCGAGGGTGCTGAGCGCAGCTACCGAAGCTTCTTCAGTGAAGCCACTGATCCGGTAATTGGAGGGATGGACTTTGAGCAAAAGAGCCGTGTCGTGAAGCCGACAAGCAGCTTGGTAGTCGGCTACCCGTGTTCGGTTAGTAGTTCCGACTTCTACTAGGCGTGCCCCGGATTCCGACATGACATCGGGTACCCGGAACCCTCCGCCAATTTCGACAAGGTCCCCCCGCGAGACCGCAACCGCGCGATCGCGTGCCAAAGCAGCAAGCACTAACGTCACGGCAGCTGAACAGTTGTTGACGACCAAGGCTGCTTCGGCCCCAGTCAGCGTGCAGATCAGACTTGCAACGTGGTCGTTCCGAGAGCCGCGATCCCCGGTAGCTAAATCGAATTCTAAGTTGGTAGCTTGCGCCTGCTGCCGATACTCCAGGGGAGCTCGGCCCAGGTTGGTGTGGAGAAGTACCCCAGTGGCGTTGATCGCGGGTCCTAACAAAGACCGTTGAAGTTTGAGTGCCTCAGTCCGCGCCGACTCTGGATCGTTGTTGGCGATGGCGATACGTGCGGCCTCCACCAGAAGCGGAGCAGGCAGATCTACGTCTGTTAATGATCTGGACAGGGCATCAACTGACGGCGGTCGCACGATAGAAGGATAGGTCCGACCGAGTTCGATCCGTCCCAGGTGGCGTCACTATGATCAAAGAAGTGGCTGTTCTTCTTGTTCTATTCATCGTTGTCCCGATTCTCGAACTGATACTCATCATTCAAGTGGGTCAAGCCGTTGGCGCTTGGAACACCGTGAGTTTGT
>JASMKJ010000274.1 GCA_030749275.1 Acidimicrobiales bacterium | reverse complement strand
AGCGCGACGTGTCACTTCGCTTGAACCCACCTGCTCGATAGGTTGCCGCCGCCCAACAAGGCGTTGCAGCGGACCATCAACAGCTCTGTTCAATTGGCCTTGGTTGCCGTCTGGCGGCATACTTCGGTGGCAGGGTCGGGTTCGGTCAGCGCTGTTGCTGGCCGCTGAACGCCGATCCGTTAGAAACACTGCAGAAAGAGTACCGGCGGCCAGTAGGGGTTCGACTGTGGGGCCCCGTTGACTTCCACTTTGTTTCGTGATAGGTCTTTGCCACACGTAGTATTCACATTTACAAAATGGAGAACACTATGAGAAAAGTCGCACTAATCTCGGTTTGTTTCGTGTTGCTGCTCGCCGGTTCGGCGTTTGGTCAGAATGCTTACTATGACCGTGGGCAAAGTGGTTTTTTCTTCGGCGGCTCCGTTTTTTCCGGAGACGACTACATTGGCCTTGGCGCGGGAGCCGCCTATACGATTTCCGGCTCATTCTCTCTCGGAGTTAGCGTCGCTAGGGCTACTTATGACGACGACGAATACGGCGACGATTTCAAGGAAACCGATATCGCACCGTTCGTGTCTGCGCTCCTCCTTAGGCCCGAGGAAAGTATGCCAATCGGTATCGAAGCAACTGCTACGTACTCCCGCGCTACGGTTTCTGGGGACGTCCTTGACGCTTTTGGCTGGGACATGAGCCGCAACGTATTGATTGGACGTGGCGACATCTTCGCAGAGATCGAAGCGTTGCCGACTGCAAGGATTCTTCCTTTCGTAGGTATCACCTACATGTTCGGCAACGCAGAGATCGAGGACTCCTTCGGCAATTCCGAGGAAGAGGACATTAGTGAAGTCGGTTTTACGATTGGAGCTTCGTTCCAGCTGAACAAGAAGTTTGTGATCGTGCCTTCGATGACGAACATCAACGACAACACGTCCTTTTCGATTTCGTTTAATGCGGTGATACCTTCAACCTAAAGCGCGAAACCTCGTCTTAGGCTAGAAGCATTACTACCGGATGGTGCTTGAGGTAGTAATGTCTGGGGCGGTTTCTAACCCCAGTTTGCACCTGACAAACGCGGCTGACACGCGCCTGGCAAACGCCAGGCGTCCGCCAACCACGTTTGCAGGTGAAACAAACGTTAGGCATGTTGAGGAGGCGATGGTCTCAGGATGACTCAGAAGACCTGGAATGAGTTCTGGGGCGAGTTTCTTCTCGTCGAGATGCACAGAGACAATCCAATTCGTTGGAGCTCCCGCGAGGAACGTGCTGCCTGGATAGTCGACCGGCTGGGTCTTTCTTCCGGTGCGGCCGTTTTGGGGCTCGGCTGCGGAGATGGTTTTCTCGAAATATGCCTGGGGCGCCTTGGCATGCGCGTGACAGGTGTTGACCGACTGGAGGAGGTTCTCGCCCTTGCTCGCAAGGAAGTCCAGGGCGAGGAGGTCGAGTTTTTGGCTGCCGACCTGAGAGAATTGGAGTGCCGGCCAAACTCCTACGATGCGGTCCTGATCATTGAAACGCTCGGGTTAATGAGCAAAGAGGATGACGCAGACTTGATATCGAGGGTGGCCACATGGTTGAAACCAGGAGGCGGGCTTCTGGCCGATTGTCCAAAGGGATCGGAAGGGCCGGATTCAAAAGGCACTCGGGCCTCGCCCGTCCCTGGAGGACGCCTTACCATGACGTGGAACTACGATCCGAGATTCCGCATACAGAGCATAACGCCAAGATTCGAACGGGACGATGGCACCACCATCGAGTTGATGGACCCTTACGACCCAAGCAGGGGCTCGGTTGAAGGTATCTTGCGGTACATCTACCCCATTTCCGAATTGAGAAGCATGCTCAACGAACACGGTTTGGTCCCTGAAGAAGTTGAGCATTTCTCCAGTCCGAATTACCATTGTGTCATTGTCCGAAAGAGAGAAGATGCCTAACCAGCACATCCAGCGGACTTCGCCGCTGATGCACACGTTAGCCAGATGTCGTTTGTCACGAAAGGTGCAGAGCAAGAGTTCGGAGGTCGGAGCATGACATACTTGGTAGT
>JASMKJ010000273.1 GCA_030749275.1 Acidimicrobiales bacterium | reverse complement strand
CAAAGGGCCCATTAGGGGTTCAGTAATGCGAACTAAGAAAGTTCGAACAATAGCCACGGGGCTGTCATGCGCTATTGGAATCCAACTGAAAATGATGCGCCCAAAGATAGCCAAAACATAAATGTCACAGAGTGTGCACAGGACCTGGGTCACAGCAGAAACCTTTGGTTAATAATGCAAACCTCGCTCTTGGAGGCGCTGTCGCTCCTCCTCAGCAAGATTCACGTGCGACGGGGCCAAGAGATAAACCTGGTCGGCAACCTTTTCCATTTTGCCGCCAAGCGCATAACAAAGACCGCTAACGAAATCGATGATCCTTCTCGCTAGATCTCGGTTTGCGGTCTGTAGGTTGACTATCACCGGTTGGTCGGCCTTGAAGCGGTCAGCCAGTTGCTGGGCATCGTTGAATGTTCTCGGCGCCACCACATGAGGCTTTGCGCTTGTTATTGGGATCGTTCTGACTGAGCCCGAGGGTGCTTCTCCTGCACTCGCTGAAGTGGCACTCGCGGAAGGGACACTCTCGGGACGATCCGGCATGGTTAACGAACCAGTGGGACTCGTCACTACTGTTACTTGTTCTCCGCCAGAAACCCCGTCGCCAGAGTGCTGGAGGCCATCCAACTCGTCATACTGTTCATCGGGTCCCAACCCGAGGTAGAGCATTGCCTGCCGCCACATCGAAGCCATTCGCTTCCTCCTAATCGCCGAGAGTACCGCGGTCTCACCGCGATGGGCGATCACCGAACAAAGCAGTTCCAATTCTTATCATTGTGCTACCGGATTCGATAGCAACTTCGAGGTCATTGGTCATTCCTATGGACCGATGTTCCAGTCCGTGCTCGTCGGCAAAAGATACGAGTTTCCTATACGCGGCGCGTATGGAATCGATCTCTCCTTGTGGACCAATACCCATCGCCCCGGTGACCTCAAGGCCGCGTGAAATCGCTACGGAAACCAGCTCTCCCGCGTGCGCAATGTCGCAGCCACCTTGTGATTCGTTTTGGGTCAACTTGAGTTGGATCATGACTGAACATCCAGGGCATCGCTTTGCCAACTCCTCGACCAAGGAACGACGGTCGACCGTTTGCCAAACGCCGACAATGTTTGCCACCTTCCGAACCTTATTGGTCTGCACGCCGCCAATGAAATGCACCTGAAGTGAATCGCGTTTCTCTTGGCTAATCTCTGACCATTTCGTCCCCAACTCCTGGGCATAATTTTCCCCGACCATCTCAAATCCGCATTCCGCTGCAAGGCTTAGCGCTCTG
>JASMKJ010000272.1 GCA_030749275.1 Acidimicrobiales bacterium | reverse complement strand
TATCCAGAGCCTCTGTGAGGTCGCTCAAACAAGATTCCCAGAAGTTGGTTCTGACGAAGCTCGACGACGGAACGACTTCGGTGGCGGAATGACGTTCCCCGATGAAAGCACTGAGTTCAACGACCTTTCGTTGCATCTTCGTCTCCTTGAAGCATCCGCTCAACTTCTAGGAGTCTCGGTTCACGATCTTAGGCTCACCCAATCAGACTTATGGCCCAAATATGGTCGTCCCGTGGGTGACCGAGGCGAGTTCGACAACCAGGATCAACGAATTCATGTGGACTACCCCAACCACACCTTGACTCATCCGGCGTCTTGGAGTCAGCCAGAGGCCGTTGAGGTCATTATCTATTTGTGTGACCAAACCAATGTCGGCGGAGCGACAGCGATCGTCCCACGGCAAGGCCCTCTTGATGATGCGTACATGTCGCCCATGGTCAACACCCCGGGAGTGGGCGATGTTCCTTGGATTAATGACCGGCTTCGTGCCGAAGAGTGGTTTGTTCAACATCGTCCAGATGTCGCTGCTTTTCGCGCGGCGCTCTATGAACGTGAGGTCTACACCCAATACAAGAAAGGGTCAGCGCTCCTATATAGGCATGATGTCTGGCATCGCGGGACTCCGCTGGCTAGCGGTGCCATACGCCTAGCTCACAACTTGACTTTTAGACGGGCCGGTGCGTCTTGGATTAGCACGCTTCACCCTGGTTGGGCGTGGGCGATGTATCAGCCTGACCAGCGAATGGAACGAGTCATTGCCAGAAGTACGCCTGAACAACGCTCGGTGTTGGGGTTTCCCTCCCCGGGTGACCCGTATTGGGATATGGAGAAGCTCAGTGCTGTCGAGGCAAGGTACGGACCACTGGGTTTTGACGGCAGCCCGTATCGTGCAGCCTTGTCATGGACTGGTCGTTAAGTACAAGCGGTCGACGCCTTTCGCGACAAAGTTGTCGGTCTCAACTTTTCTGGGTCAAATCGTCTGTTTGGTAGCCACTCGGAAACGGCCTCCATCTGAGCGCTATCGTCACCATATGCACGATGACACCCTTGAATGGCAAGTCGGGGAAGTGACAATCACCTCAGTCCCCGAATCCTCTGATCCGACCTCACCGAAATTCATGTTCTCCACCATTGACAAAGAGGGAGTACTTGAGTTGAAAGACCAAGCTCCTTGGCTTGCCCCTTTCGTTGGAGACAAGGGGCATTTGCTTCAAAAAATTCATTGCTGCGTTATCGATACCGGTTCAGAACGGATAGCTGTGGACACCTGCGTAGGTAACGACAAACAACGAGGAAATCCTCTGTGGCATGAACAACAAGGCCCCTTTCTTGATCGTCTCTCAGCCGCTGGGTATCCACCGGAGACAATCACCCATGTCGTGTGCACCCATCTTCATGTCGACCATGTGGGCTGGAATACCCGACTAGTCGATGGTCAATGGGTTCCGACTTTCCCTAATGCTGAGTACGTTTTCGTTAACACAGAGTTTGATCATTGGGCGTCGACAGAGGACCTGTTCGGTGATCCGGTGTTCGAAGACTCAGTGGCTCCTATCAACGATGCGGGTCTCGCTAATCTTGTCGATTCCGATCATGTCATTGGAGAGTCCGTTTCCTTCGAAGCCACGCCTGGACACACACCTGGACACATAAGCGTTCGGATCGAGTCTGCTGGGCAACAGGCCATCATCACTGGCGACATGGCGCACAGTCCGATCCAAATCGCCAACCCTGATTTGAGTTCAAGTTTTGACACCGATCCCGATGCGGCCCGCGATACTCGAGTTGAAGCATTCGCTCGATGGGCAGATGGTAAAACTCTGGTGATCGGCACTCACTTCGGAACTCCTACCGCCGGAACTATGCATCCCGATGGTGACACCTACCGACTCGATTCCGCTTAGCGAAACGGCTCGGTCACTAGCCTTGAAACATTTTCCAATGTTCCTCTGGTACGACGATGTGAGAGCTAATTAACCCGTGGATAGCGGCAGTTCCCTGAACGAGTTGGTCGCGGAGGATCGAGATTTCCGTACTCATTGGATTTGGGATCGTCGACTTCCTACCGGTGATGAGGTGGACGGGGAAGGAAACTGTCGGGTGTGTGAGCTTTGTCATCCTGAGACATCCGAAGAGTGGAAGCGTTGCAGGAACGTTGGTGAGGACAAAATGATTGAAGAGCGACATGATGGCTACGAATTTGTGTCACACCAGAACCACGGGAACGTATCCAAAACGCCACCGAACCAATAGCTTTGGGCTGACTAGGACATGGAAGTGGTTGTCTACAGGACAGCGCTCAGAGTCGCTTGAGCCACTGAGCTGTCGGTG
>JASMKJ010000271.1 GCA_030749275.1 Acidimicrobiales bacterium | reverse complement strand
CCTGGAGCTTTCGGAATCCAGTCTCTTTCGGTGAGCCCACCCATGTACTCGCTATTGGCATGAAGTTCGATGAAGCGAAAAACCGCCTGTCGGTAGGGTTCGGGAATTTCGTCGTTGGGCTCGACGACCCCACCAGCGTTCAAGAACTCCTCAAATTCATTCATGTCGCGCCATGTCCGCATGACAGAAGTATACAAACGAACGTTCGTTAGTGTTGCGTTGAATCTTCGGCGGTTACAAGTCCCGTTGACACAGCCCACTGCTTTATGAGTCCGGCGTGACGCGATGTGCTGTCCTTGTAGGTGCGCACATCAGCCGGCAACGTGGACAAAGAACGGAGCAGTTCAGTCAGCACACCAGGGTGGGTTGCTACCGATTTGATCTTTTGTCGCAAGATTCTGATCGTGAAGACAATTGCACCGCTTTGGGGGAGCCTCCGTAAAGTTTGATATTCGACCCGCAACCACACTCGATCAGCGACGTTGTCCACTGTGATGTCATCTCGTAGCGGTTGGTGTCTTCGGTGGGGTTCTAGACGCAGGCTGGGGTCATCGGTGAGGGTTCGATTCGCCCTCCATACGGGTTTTTCTGGCTGTAACCGGTCGAAGAATCTCGTCATTGGTTGCGATAGGTCGGTGTCGTATCGAGGGACTGGTTCATGGATGACGTCAAGAGTTTTCCCGAATTTCGACGCCACATCCCATTGCGTGGGAATCGCTACGGCGCATGCGGTCATGGTCCAACCAGATGACCGTTTTTCAAGGAGACAAACGTCTTCTTGTATCACTCGGCGGACAGCTTCTATCAATGACATGTTTTGCTTGTCTAGCTCAATTGATTCAAGTCCTGGCAGCTGTCGGAGGTGTTGAAGGACCTCTGTTGCAAGCTCTTCGCATCCCTTCAAGGCGCTTGACTGGCAGTAAATCGTTTCTTCTCGATGACTGTCAATCAGTCTGCCAATCTCTTCTAAATCAGCGGTTCGCTGATCGTCTACGAGTAGCCAGTCATTGAGTTCCAACGGCTTGACTCCCATTCGCCACTTGAATGGCTCAGGATCTGCTGTGATGAGGTCAGCTGCCGCTACCGATCCGTTGTTCAGCATTCGTCCGCTGCACAGAGCTGCACGGATCGTTTGAGGATCCGAAATACGGGATCTTTCGTGGCTTCGAGCGCTTCCCATATTTCTTTTTCTTCTATCACGTCGTTCGTCATTCCTGCGGCAAGGTTGGAGACGACGGCTACAGAGGCGTATCGGAGACCCGCTTCTCGCGCGAGTGCGACTTCTGGGTATCCAGTCATACCAACCACTTGGGCACCTAGCTGAGCGAACATCCGAATCTCCGCGGGTGTTTCGAACCTGGGTCCGTTGACACAGACATAGGTCGCCGACTCAGTGACTTCTTGTTCTTCGGCTTCAGCGGAGCGTATGAGAATCTGTCTGAGATCGCGGTCGTATATGGATGTCATATCCGTGTGGGTCACTTCCCCTGGACGGTCGAAGAAGGTGCATTGACGTCCTTGTGTGAACTCGATGAAGTCGTCGAGAATGAACAGTGAACCTGGGCCTCGTTCTAGTACCAGCGAACCTACGACATTGACCGCAAAAACTGAGCGCACTCCCAGATCGGCTAACGCCCTGATGTTTGCGCGGTAGTTGATCGCATTGGGCGGTATTGAATGGTCTCCCCCGTGGCGAGCAACGAAAGCTACGGCAACGTTGTCCCAGATCCCCGTCGAAACGGTCGCTTCGCCGTATTCGGTGTTGATGGTTTCGTCGTTTCGTTGGAGCAGACCTGGGAGTTCGTAGTATCCGCTGCCGGCAATGATTCCAATCATGGGGCCATCGTTGCACGCGAGCGGGTGTCGGTGGGCGAACTTCGGTTCAGCTAGCTATCTCTTGTTAGGTACCCGACTCTTTTGCAAGGCGGGTCCCTCGGGATTGGATTTCCCCGATAGCTCGTTCGAGATCAAAATTTGTGAGGCGACGATTTGCGACAAGCTGTCTTCCTTGGACCCAGACGTCAGTTACATGTCGACCGCTGCCAGCCCACGCGACGTGGGCGATTAGCTCGTCATCATTGGTCACCGGAACGAACGTCGGGTTGTCAAGGTCAAGGCGAATGAAGTCCGCTTTTGCTCCGATTTCGAGGATTCCGGTGTCATCGTTACCTATCGCTCGGGATCCTTCGACGGTAGCCATTGTTAGAGCGTCTCGAGGGGTCATCGCTGCTGCGTCTAGAGCTGTTACGCGAGCAAGTAGGGGTGCGAACTTGATTTCTTGCCAGAGATCCAGGTCGTCGTTTGACGCGGGTCCGTCCGTTGCTAGGCCAACCTGAATTCCTTGTGAACGCATTGACATGACGGGTGCGGTTCCCGAAGCAAGTTTCATGTTGCTGACCGGGCAGTGCGCCACCCCAACATGTTTTTTTGCATATGTTGCGATGTCTACCTCGTTGACCCACACGCTGTGGGCTGCCAGAACCCGTCCATCCAAAATTTCATAGTCAGCTAATAGTTCTACCGTTGATTTCCCACCATGTTGGGCTTCTCTCTCTGCTCCTTCGTGCTGTGTTTCGCACACGTGAATATGCAAAAGAGCGTCCACGTCGCGAGCAGCTGAAGCTACTTCCGCGCAAAGTTCTAAGGGCAGGTCGTACGCGGAGTGCGGTCCGAAGCCGACTGTAACCAGCGACTCAGGGTCGTGGTGTTCAGCATGGAAGTCCGCTATTGCAGCGATCCGACTATCCGTTGCTCCGAAACTCTCGCCGTGTAAAGCAGAGATTATTCCGGGTGTCATAACTAAGCGGATGCCGACTTCTTTTGATGCTTCGACGAGTGCCTCCTCAAAGAGATACATCTCACAGCTACTGGTGACTCCGGACAACAGCATTTCAGCCGCACCTAGGCGCATTCCCCATAGTGCATCTTCAGGAGTCATCTGGCCTTCGCGAGGCCACATAACGTCGGTAAGCCAATCCATGAGTGGTAAGCCATCACCGGCACCTCTCAGCAACGTCATGGGGGTATGGGCATGGCTGTTCACCAGCCCGGGCATCACCAGGCCCCCTAATCGGTTGATCGGACCATCATGCACAGGTGCTTCGCTCTCTTCCCCTATCCAAGAGATGCGTCCGTCCGTTACGTCGAGAACCGCGTTGGTGAGAAGCGAAAAGTTGGCGTCGCATGTGATTGCGTAATCAGCGAGATAACGACTTGTGGTCACGGCAGACATCCTGACACGAGCGATTAGGTTGAGTATGACGAATTAGTTGGTGCTTCCGGCGTTCGAGAGTGACAAACTTCGTGTTGCATGTCGCTGTTTTTGCAACGAACCTTCGATTCTCTGGCCAACGGATCTGCCTACGCCGCGTTAGCGGTAGCCATTTCTATGGTTTTCCGATCGACGGGAATTTTGAACCTTGCGCAGGGGCAGTTGGCGATGTTCTCGACTTATATCGCCTTGGTCTTCGCGACGGGGCCGAGCCCGTACATGAAATTTTCGTCCAACACAGACCTCGTCGGCGCTGCGTGGCCTGTTTGGGGTGCAATCCTTGGAGCAATCGTCATTTCGATGCTGCTTGGAGCTTTCACTGAACGGGTGATCATCCGACCCATTAGCGCGGACCCCGTCGCCGCTGTAGGGGCGACATTGGGTTTGTATCTGCTGTTGGGGGCATTTGTACGCAAACAATGGGGCGGGCGAACCATGTTCTTGGGTTCCCCATTTCCACAGACTGTCGACGATCGCTGGGACATAGGTGGTGCTCGCCTTTGGCACGACAGCGTCGGGATTACTGTGACAATGATCGCTGTTCTCGGACTTTTGGCCATTTTGCAACGCCAGACCAAAGCTGGCCTGGCCTTCAGGGCAGTCACGTCGAATCGCACAGGTTCTCTACTTGTGGGCATACGGGTCAGTCGGGTACTCATGCTCGGGTGGGCGCTCGCGGCCGGAATCGGTGCGTTGGCCGGAGGTTTGATCGCTGGTGAGATCAATGTCCGCCCGGACATGATGGGTCGCCTATTGGTCTTCGGATTGGCAGCGGCAACCCTCGGCGGTCTGAGAAGTCCTGTACTGGCGTTTGTGGGTGGCTACTTGTTCGCCTTTCTTGAAACGATGCTTGGTGGTTATGTGAGTTTCGTCGATAGTCAGGTCACCTTGGTGTGGGCTTTGTTGGTCCTCATTCTTGTCCTGTTCGTGCGGCCTTCAGGTTTGATGCCTCGGACTGAATCGTGGCAAAGACGATGATCACTCACGGTTTCAAAACTTCCCCTGTGAAACGAACTCTTTGGGTTGTCGCCTCCACAGCGCTTGTCGGGCTCGCCCTTTGGGTCGCGTTTACCGCCACGCCAAAAATAGTTACTGACTTGACGAACGTGACCGCTCTGACCCTCGCCTTCGCTGGGTTGGTCGTGTTAACCCACTACTTGGGACTTCTTTCGCTGGGGCAGGGGGCTCTCGTTGGCGTCGGTGCGTACGCCGCTTTGCATGTGGTGAACGATTTCGGAGCACCTGTACTTTGGATGCCTCTCGCGGGATTATTTGCAGGGATATTGGTCGGCGCTGTGGTCGCGTTTCCTTCGTTGCGTTTACCTAAGGCTTATCTGGCGCTTCTCACTCTCTCGATGGCTGTCGCTTACCCCATCATTCTCAGACAAGTCGACGGCAATCTGCCCATAACACTCGATGGTGCTTTCGTTGCACCTTCTTGGACGGGCATCGCGGAGAATGACGAACATATTTGGGAGTTTTTCCTCGTCGCCGCCTATGCATCAATAACAATCTTCTTCGTTCAAGGTCTTTTGCGCGGGCCTATTGGTCGCGCGTTTATTGCCAGCCGCGATGAGCCTGAGGCTGCACGAGCATTTGGTATACCCGTGTACCGATTGCGTCTATATGGCGTCGCATTGAGTGGCGGAATGGCCGGGTTAGCCGGCGGACTGATGATGATCCCCACCAACTTCAACGACTACACCCATTTCCCAGAAGAGTTGTCGATCAAGATGTTCGCTTTGGCGATGGCGTTTGGTGGATCGCGTCTCGTTTCCGCGATTCCCGGAGCAATAGTTTTGATCTTCTTGCCGGTCTGGCTAATAGACCGCAATTGGGTGGTCGAATACGGATGGATCGGTTTGGTTAAATCCGAGGGATTCATGTATGCAGCACTGCTCTTGGTGACTGCATATCTGACCAAGGGCAAAGGGTTCATGTCTTTGTTTGAGCGGCGACGCCCAAAGGACCTTGTCAAACCGCCGAACAGGCGAGTTGCTTCCGTAGTGGGAGCTTTAGTTGACCTCGAAGCCCGGTTAACTCAAGTGGAAGAACTTACGGCCGATCAGCCAGACATGCGCTCACGCCAAGATTCCACGGACTGACCAAGTTCTTCGGCGCGTTCCACCGCCCAAATAGGAGGCGGGATCTCTTCCCCTGCTTCGATGGCAGCAAACATCGGACCGTGGTCCGACCATATGTGACAGGTGTTGAGGTTGTGGGCCATGTGAGCTCGGATCTCTTCGGGACTCGCGTCGCCGCTTACCGGTGGAGCGACCATTTGTTCTGTGGGAGAGAGACTCCTCATAGACCAAACGGACTGGACGGCCACGGGTGCCATTGCTTGGAGAAGCGCTGTGGTGTGAGCGCAACCTCGCGGACCTCCAAATAACTCGCGTACTTTGTGGGTAAATCCGCGAGTGATGGATAGGCCTATCAGTTCGCGGTAATGGTTAACGATGGTCGGGCAGTAGCCATGGGGGTGCGTTTGCATTTCTACCGCTACGTCGGCCACAACTAAGTTGGGAACTCCAATGGTGAGATCAATGACCATTTTGTGGATTTCCAAAGGGTTGGGATCATCATCAAAATAAACACCGGGCGGCTTGATGTCTCTCACACGGCCGCGTAGCAGAATATTTTCACTATCAAGGACGTATGAGTGAACTTTGTACTCTCGTTGATGAAGTCTTTGCAGGTCCCAAAGATCAGAATCAAAGTCGTTGTCTGCAGCGGCTGCCATCGTTAACTCAATAGCCAATCCGATGGCGTGAATTCATTCCCAGCAAACAATTGGCCTTGAAATCGTTGCATGCCTTTGATCCACCGATCGACGTCGCTTGCTTTTCGTTCTCGGTAGGTCTGAACTTCGGGGTGAGGTAAGACGAGAAATCGTTCTTCAGACATGCAGTCGATGACAGTGTCCGCAAGCTGTCCAGCTGTGAGCACTCCATCACCAGCAGCACTCCCCGGAGTGCCCGTGTCTTGATCTAGTCGGTCAGGGCTATTGGCAAGAATATTCGTTTCCACTGCTTGGGGGCAGAGCACCGAAACCCGAATTCCTCTTTCACCGTAGGTGATGGCTAAGAACTCTCCCAGAGACACAGCAGCGGCCTTTGTGATCGAATACTGCAGCGAACCCAATTGAGTGAGAAGACCAGCGGCTGAAGCTGTGTTCAAGAGATACCCCCCACCATTTGCAACCATGACGGGCACAGAGGCTCGCGCCGCATAGATATGGGACATGACGTGAACTTCCCACATGCGTTGGATCTCATCATTATCAGCCTCTAAACCGCCTTGGGTTACGTAGCCGGCATTCGACACAAATATGTCCAGTGCTTGGTAGTCCTTGACGGTCTGGTTCACCAGGTCGACGACCCCAGCTTCGTCGGTGACATCTAGTTCGACCGCGGTACCGCCAATGCTTCTTGCAACACGTTCCGCGTTTTCGCCATCGCGATCGACGACTACGACGCCTCGGGCTCCCTCATGGTGAAAACGTTCGGCCAATGCTTCGCCGATTCCGCTTCCTCCTCCAGTAATAACCGCAACTTTGTCTTTAATCTCCATGCGTGCAGAGTAATCATCAACGATGGGGGTTGCTTAGTCCGCCGTCTGTGGCAAAGGATCCGGTGTTGTTGACGGTCAACGAGAGACCTCGGTGCTTCTGTGGCTAGTCTCGTTTTAGACGCTGGGAGGAAATCTGATGGTCGCTCCGCTGGAGGACGTAACTGTTGTCGAGATAGATAATTGGATGGCTTCCCCGAGCGCTGGTGCGATTCTGGCTGACCTCGGGGCAAACGTCATCAAAGTTGAGCCGTTATCAGGTGATCCCATGCGCGACATGGGTCGTCCGGCCAAAGTCGCAGAAGACAAGAAGGGCTTCGACTACCAGTTTGATGTTTCTAATCGCGGGAAACGTTCAATCGCTGTCGACCTTGAGTCGACGTCTGGATTAAATGCAGTTCTGACGCTGGTTTCCACCGCAGACGTTTTCATGTGCAACTTGTTGAAACATCGCCAAGAGAGATTCGGTTTGGACCCTGCGGGTATAAAGAAGGTGAATAGCCGAATCGTTCACGCAACCTTGACCGGGTACGGCACAGCAGGACCTGAAGCCCACAGGCCAGGCTACGACGTCACGGCTTTTTTTGGTCGGTCCGGACTATATGACGCCATGCGGGAGGGGGAACTGGGAACAGTACCTATGGCGAGACCGGCCCAAGGCGACCATACAACTGGACTCGCATTTGTCGGCGCGATCTTGGCGGCACTTCGACTGGCTGAGAGAACCGGAAAGGCCCAGACAGTTGAAACTTCTTTGTACGAGACGGCTATCTGGACTCAAGCCACGGACTACGCGATCACTGCTGTTGATCAGGCTCCGCTTCGGCCACGGGCTCGGGAAAACATGATCATCCCGACCGCAAATCGCTATCCATGCGGAGACGGGAAGTGGCTCGTGCTAAATATGCCTGAGGAGAGTGCCTGGCCCAAGCTGTGTGAGGTGATTGAACGCGACGACTTAGTAGCTGACGAACGTTTTCAGGACATTCGTGGACGTTTCCAACATATGCCGGAGATCGTCGCGGCGATAGACGAGGCTTTGTCTCATAAGACTCGTGACGAATGGGGAGAAATTTTTGATTCGAAGGGAATGATTTGGGGTCCTGTGCTCGGTCTCCATGAAGTGGCCGCTGATCCTCAAGCCGAAGCACTGGACGTGTTCCCTGACCTCAACAGTGATGAGATTGGGTCATATCGAACTGTTGCCGCTCCGATGAGGTTCGTTGAAGCGAAAGTCGGCCCGAAAGGCCCTGCGCCGAAACTGGGGCAACACACCCGAGAAGTCCTCGAAGACGCAGGATTCGCTGCTGACGAGATTGATGACCTCGTTGCGGAAGGCGCGGTCGGCGAGTAGCGCTACCCGGCTAGAACTGAATGCTGTCGGGGGCCACCATTTGGCTCTGCATCACCCATCCGAGAAGACCGCTTTGATCCATCAAAGTGGTGTTACAACACGCGAGGTTGCTGGAGACACGCTGGACCGCCGAATCAAACAAGATCCATTCGCTTTCTGGCGATCTCAAAAGTTGAAGGGTGACGTCGGTGTTTATGAAGGGTTGATCTTCCTCGGAATGTTCCCAGCCCACAGCGGCCCCCAAGTCACACAAGGTCGCTGCCTGCTGAAACTTCGATGGCGACTCTCCCGCTACTAATGGGTGGTCAAGGCGAGCCCAGATGAGACCTGGACCGGGTTCTTCGGTGGAGCCTTTAATGACTCGAAGTTCAACAGCATCGGCGTTGAAACCTGGTCTCGGATAATTCATGTCGGGGTGAGCTCCAGGATCGGCTCTCTGCGTGGGAATCTCTGCCATCGAAATGCTGCCGTATTGGAG
>JASMKJ010000270.1 GCA_030749275.1 Acidimicrobiales bacterium | reverse complement strand
GGGAGTTATCCACCACACCAACATCAACACCGGTTCTTCAGCAGGGGTTGCGAAGCCGGGTGTGTTTTGGATCTTTCGGTAGAAATTCCCGGCGGGAATCTTTGCTTCAAAGACGACCTCGTAGACGTGTTGCAGGTCGCTTATCGAGAACCGGGGTGCACACAGTCGGGTAGCTAACGAAGTCGTGTTCAACGATCGTTGGAGTGCGACAAGGGCGTCGATGGCTATTTCCCGGTGATCAAATGCGAACCGAAACTCGTCAGAGAACCAGCTTTCCGTGGGGACGAGTTGGGGTCCAGAAGAACCGGTGTTGATGTTGGTGTGGTGGATAACTCCCCAATAGACAATGGCAATGGAACGGTGTCGCGGATCCCGGTCGGGTGCGCCATAAGCCCCCAACTGTTGGAGTTCACCGATTCCTAACGGTGTCAGGGGAGGGGTGGATGCCCGTAACGCCGAATCTGGCAGGTCTTCAATGTTGGCAGGGGTGGTTCCTGGGAGTTCCCATTGGAAGCGAAACGGTCCTTCGTTGCGTTCTGCGAGCAACAACGTGAGTTGGTTGTCGACGATTGAGAAGATGGCGCTATGGCAGCTGACAACAGGGGGATCCAGATCTGGCTGTGTTTGAAGGGTTTCGGAGACAGAGTCGAGCTCCATACGACAAAATAGTACCAATAATTGTCGATTCGAGAATATCTATTGGTCTTACTATTTATCTAATAGATAATTATTGGGTTATTTGGTGGCTCGCAGCCTGTTGTTCGGCGCGTGATCACCTGATAACCAACGTTCGAGTTCTTTGTGAGCCTGCGACCGCTGCCATTCATTGATGTCGGCAACATTTTCGGGGTCGGTTGTGAATTCCACTGTCAACCCATCGGGGTCGGTGACATAGAGCGAGACGCAATACCCGTGATCTGTGGTGCGGTGCCCAACCCCTGCTGCGTCCAGCGAAGCCCGCACCCGTTCCTGGTCGGCCAGGGAGCTCGACAAAGCGACATGGTTCAGTGAACTGCGCGAATCAAGTTTCATCTCCGCTTGATCATCGGCATCCACGAACTGGAAGAACGCGAGCGCTGAACCGTCTTCAATTTCAAAGAACGTGTGACAGTACGTTCGTTCTTTCCCTCGAACAGTTTCCACTTCACACCACGTAGCGACCAAGGGAAATCCCAGAACATCTTCATAAAACGCCCGTGTTGTTTCCTGATCGTCGACAACATATGCGTGGTGGTGCAATCGAAATGCCGGAATACTGTCACCCATCGATGCACCTCTTTCTCGTTGAGCAGTTAGGTTTCTCTGCCGTAGTGGCCGGTCTGTTGTAAACAACCTAGCCTTGACCGACAGTTGCCTGTACCAGAGAGGAATTCTGTGTTTCGACGTACCTGGGGTTTAGCGAAGTCATCGATGACGGTGATCCGACTTGACCGAGAACTACTCGTCCTGCCAGTCCTGAACGCTGTCGCGGCGGTCATTTTCGCCCTGTTGCTGTGGCTCGTAGCGTCAGGTCTGGGCGTCGATTTCTCCGGGAATTCGGATTCTGACAGCGGCGGTGCAGGAATCATCGTGCTAGTGGTCTTTGGGCTTGTCGGCATGAACGTGATCAACACGTTCTTCAAAGGAGCGTTGGTGTCAGGCGCCCATGAACGTTTCACCGGCGGTGACCCCACCATCGGATCGTCACTATCGGGGGCGTCAGCTCGACTGCACCGACTTGTTCCATGGGCGTTGATGGCCACAACCGTTGGCATTGTGTTGTCCATCATTGAACGACAAGGCGGCCAACTTGGACGTATCGCTCGAGGCATGTTCGACATGGCGTGGGGAGTAATCACCTTCCTCATCGTGCCTGTTGTGATGTTCGACGATCTGGGACCGATCGCCGGATTGAAACGTTCGGGGCAGCTCCTTCGAACATCGTGGGGAGAAAACCTCACGGCCCAAGTCGGCTTCGGGTTACTTTCCTTCGCCATGGCGATCCCCGGGATCATTCTGATCGTGTTGGGTTCCTCGAGCGGTATCTGGGCTCTCATCGTCATCGGTGTGCTCGCGGTCATGTTCGCCGCGGTAGTCGCCGCAGCGCTGAACGGCATCTTCCAAACAGCCCTCTACCTGTACGTGACGACCGGTCAACCGCCCGCGGGTTTCGGGGAACAACAACTGACAGCGTCGTTCAACCAGAAATAAGCGTTACCCAAGAACCTCAGCGATCGCGAGTTCAGCGACCCGATCAGGGTCATACCCCAGTTCCTCGGTCAGGATCTCCCAGTTGTGTTCCCCCCACGTCGGACCACCATAAGTCACCACTGCTGGGGTGCGAGACATCAAGAAGCGAGTGTTTTCGATCCACGTCGTGCCCTGGGTGGCGTGACCAACTTCGATGAAATGGTTCCGATGCGCCAACTGGGGATCATCGAGACAGTGATCGGTGTTTTGAACGCGGTGAGACGGAACCCCAACCTTTTGACATGCGGTCATGGTTTCGGTGCAGGAATGTTCTGAAGTCCATACCCCAATCCGTTCCTCAAGTTCATCCTGGTTAGCTCGACGCGCATCGACGTCGAGGTCCGCGAGTTCAGGGGCATTGATGAGTTCACACAAGGCCCGCCACTGTTGGTCATTGGTGACCGCGATCGCCACCCACTCATCGTCACCTGTAGATGGGAAAACGGCGTGAGGAGCGTGAACATCGTCTCGGTTACCCATTCGATCCCACAGACGCCCGTTGA
This sequence comes from Acidimicrobiales bacterium, assembly GCA_030749275.1. GTDB lineage: Bacteria > Actinomycetota > Acidimicrobiia > Acidimicrobiales > Poriferisodalaceae > UBA6944. Next base: position 10,413 of record JASMKJ010000270.1, on the reverse strand, counting down.
CGGTCCAATCCAACAGAAGTGGGGTGAGCTGTTGCATGGACGCTTCACCTTGACTGAAGTCGATGTACTGCCCTTGCCCGGTTGCCCGATGATGTTCAACTGCAGCCATGACACAACTGACAAGAAAACGTGGGGAGATGTAGTCGGTGTACGCCCCGAACGGGCCGCTTGGTGCCCGGTCGGGCCAGCCGGTCGGCTCAAAAAATCCTGAAATGGCGGCAGCCATCGTTCCGTAACCAGCGAGCTGCGTGTAGGGACCGGTTTGGCCCATGATGCAACTTGAGGCCATCACAATGTCAGGTTTGATTTTGCGCAGTGATTCGTAGTCCAGTCCGAAACCCGCCATGCCTTTGGGGGAGAATGATTCCAACACCACATCGGCCCATCGCACCAAATCGTGTACCACGTCGATCGCTTCGGGTTTCGTGAGGTCGAGTGACAATCCGCGTTTACCGGCGTTCATGTTGCTGTATAGAGCCGAGTTGTCCGGTAACCCCTCGTCGTTTCGGAAGGGCTGCAGTGTTCGTGCGGTGTCCATGCGGGCTTCGGAATCGATGCGGACGATGTTCGCGCCGTAGTCGGCGAGGACTCGACTTCCAGCGGGTCCCGCCATGACCCACATGAAATCCAAGATCTTTAATCCCTCAAGGGCTTTCCCTTGCCGACCCGGAACCGCAGGGATTGGCACCTTGGGGGTTCTGGGTGGTTCGGACAATATTTGGTCCGTGTGTTCCCCGATGGTTGGTGGCTGGGGGAGAGGCACCTGGGGAGTTTCCGAAAAGATTGCCATCCGCCCGGGGAAACGCACAACGCGGTCACCAATCTCGATGTCTTCCCACACACCTCTCTCGGTGAGATGTGGATTGTTGAGGACGTCCTCCGCTGTGGTTACCGGTGCGATGAGTAACCGGCGAACGAAAGCTTCCTCGAAGAGCTCAGCTTTGGTTTTGGTGGCGCAGAACTCGCCAATAACCTTTTTCACTCGGTCATATTCCGATACGGGTTCTTGGCCCGAGAAAATCAGTTCCGCGTAGTTCAACCAGTCCTTGTCGCGGGTCGCTTCGTCACAAAACCCTTCTTCGAACACCCACTCCATCAGGTTTCTGGTGAAGGGTCCGAGGGCGGGACCGAAAAGAACAGTGAGGGAAATGTGTCCATCCGCGCATGGCCACATCAATTGGACGTAGATGTCGGAAATGGTGACACCCCCGGCGGAACGAATCGCGGGAGGGGCATTGATCGCACCGGCGATCATGTTGGTTTGGCTTGCCTGCAAAGTGGAAGCTTGAGCAGAGAGATTGATGTGTTGACCCAACCCTGAGTTGTGTTGACGTTCGTAGAGGGCAATGAGAGCCGCGCCCACAGCTTCTGAGGATGCATGCATGTACGCCTGCGGGAGTGGGATACGAAGAGGGGCGCGATCCAAATCACCTGCCAGACTCATTTGACCGCCCGAAGCCATGATTGTCAGGTCAGATGCCTCCCAGAACGCCTTCGGTCCGTCGTCCCCGAAAGCAGAAATGGACAAATGAATGAGGGCAGGGTTTCTTTCACTCATGACCTCATAGCCGAGTCCCATTGTGTGCAGGACTTCGGGTCCGAACGCGTCAATGACGATGTCGGCACCGTCAGTTAACCGAAGCAACTCGTCACGGTCCTCGCTTGTGTCCAAATCCAGAACGACGGATTTTTTGCCTCGGTTGTACGACCAATGCCACAACGACGTGTCCGGAGACACCACATCGCCAGCGAACGGGCCAAGTGTGCGTGAATGAGAACCACTCGGAGGTTCAACTGTGATGACTTCCGCACCCAACGAAGCCAGCACGCTGCCAGCAAGCTGACCGCGCTCGTCAGCTAATTCGATAACCCGATAGTCACCCAGAATGCTCACAGACTCACACCCCCGATTCGGTGAGAAGAGCTAGAGAATTATTCACCGCGAACAGCTACATGATCCAGTCGAAAACACCGAATTTCACATCCGAGCGATCACGTCAGAAGCAAATCGGGCACAAATGTCGTACTGCTGATCCACCGGGGGAATGAAGTTGATGCCGTCCAAGCCTTGTTTTTCCAGTTCAGTGAGCTGTTCAACAATGTCACCGGGTTGACCGACAATTGCGCACGACCGGATGAGTTCAGGAGTCACGAACCGAGCCTCTTCCTCATCAAGGTGACCGTAGTGAGATGCATGAACATCAGAAACTGATCTGTTTGCGTCCCGACGTTGACGAAAGTCCACGTATTCATCCCAGATCGAATGGACAAAAGGTGGTGGTGAAGCCCCGGCTTCGAGGAACCGGTCATAGAGATAATGAACGTTGACCATCACCGAAGATCCGACTTCTTGCAACACTCGGGGAGAAGCCAAAGTTTCATCAGAGTTGAGCATCAACATGTTCACCAAGGCGGTGGTTTCGAACCCATCAAGATCGCGTCCCACCCGGTCCGCTCCCCGCTGGACATTCGCTAACGCATCCGGGATGCTGCCCCCACGCGGAATCCCGGTAATCAACCCGTCCCCCAATTCACCTGCCAACGACTGTGATTTGGGTCCGAATCCACCGACATGAATAGGAATCGGATGTTCAATATCCACATAGTCGAGTTCCAGGCTCTGAAAATTCACTGGGTGGGTTCTACCCTTCGCGGTGTAATCGACTGTTTCGCCGTTCAACAGCGCTTTGATCACCCTGAGGTCTTCCGCGTAGTCGGCGACAGTCATGGGTAATTGACCCATGTTGCGCATAGCAGTGTTTCCTGTACCGACCCCAAGGAACGTTCGACCCGGAGCGAGACGGTTGATTGTTGCGATCGCATTGGCGGTAGCCGGGGCAACTCGTAATCCGGGGATAGCGACTCCGGACCCGACGCTGATCCGTTCGGTGCGTTCAGCGACCAACGTCATCATCACCCAAAGATTTGAACGCAACAGTGGGCTGTCCCACACCCAACAGAAGTCATATCCCTGGTTTTCGGCTTGTACCGCTAAATCGATCTCATCGAAACGGCTGACCGTCACCCCAAATTTCATAAAGAAGGTCTCTAATCGGTGGTTCGCACCAGGCGAAATACTGGGATCACCCTTGGAGCTGCTTTCTCCGCGTACTTGTGGAATATCGGTAACTGATCGGCCTGAGCCGCGTAGAGGCGGTCGCGCTCTTCACCTTCGGTGAGTACAGATGTTGCTTCGTATTGTTCGGTGCCGACTTCGAGTAGCACATCCGGGTTGGCGACCAGGTTGTGGTACCAGTTCGGGTTGTTCGGTGCCCCTCCCATCGACGCGATGATCACCAAATCGTCGCCGTCGGTCGAATAGGCAAGAGGGGAACACAACTCGCGACCCGACTTTGCTCCAATCATGGTCACCAACACGATCGGCGTTCCATCGAACGGTGGACCACACTTCCCTTCGTTGGCGCGGAACTCGGCGATTGCCTTCTCGTTCATCGACAAAAAATCTATTGCCATTGTTTTCCCTCCGGTTCAGGGCAAACCTAGTACTTCGTTTTCCGATGCTGTGCGGAAATCACGAGTTGACCTTCAGGTCATCGGTGTCGAATCGAATCGGGTCATGACTGGCCACAACATCAACCACACCAGGTCCGCTACCTAACAGATGCAAGACATGGTTCACCGTGGCATCACTTTCCACATGAGTCACCGCGGCGTCGCTGTCGATCACAGCCGTGTAGGGGTATCTCTCCCGTACCCAGGCAAACAAATCTTGAGGCAGTGTCCGGCCGTAACGCCAAAGACAAAAAACGTTCACCTCGAAAACCAAGATCGGGCGACAACGAGCGAGGGTGTCAACCGCTCCCTGCAACACACCGAGCTCACCACCCTCAACATCTATTTTGATGAAATCCACCTGGTCAAACTCCAAGCTCCCGGCGACCTCGTCCACAGTCGTTACCGGAACCGACACTCCGCCGAGTTCCTCGGAGAGAAACCCCCAACCGCTGCCGTTCCCGTCTTCGTGGAATCCCATCTCGCCGGCTCGGTCACCAACGCCCTTCTCGACGACAGATATGGGTGCGCCTGTCGACCGTCGTACTGTTTCGCGCAACGAACGGTGCACCGACGGTGCAGCCTCAAAGGCGACGACGTTGCCGGTGGGGAACCTTGCGGCCAGAGCGGCGGTGACTGCGCCTATCGACGCACCAATGTCGAAAACAACTGGGCTGTCATCCAGCATGAGGTCCGCGACACGAACAGCGGGTTCAAAAATGTTTACCTGTTGAACGCATTGCTGAAAGTAGAGGTCGCCGGTTTCACCCGCTACCTCCACATCGATACCCGAAACTCTCAGTTGGCCGATCTGCAGATCACTTGTCACTGCGCCGAGAGTACCCAACAGCGCTAGCGTTGGCGTTTCGGTGCACCTGCGGAGGTCGCGATGCCGATCTTCCTTGGGCTAATGGGTTCGTTAGTGATAGGCGCCTCAGATTTTTTCGCCCGGTATGTAGCTCGACGAAATCACGCCGCAACCACAGCAGCAACCGGTTTGATTTTTGCCACAGTCGCCGCGCTTGTAGTTGCGAGCTTTGGACCTGGGGGATTTCGCGCAACCGATTACTTGTTCGGGTGCGCGTCAGGACTTGCAAGTGGATGCGCACTGGCATTGCTTTATCGAGGGCTCGCCGTGTCCTCAGTAGCAGTGGTCTCTCCCATAGTCGCGGTCATGCTTGGTGCAGTCCCAATGCTGTGGGACGTCGCTGTCGGGACACCACTTAGTGGGGGGGTGATCGGCGGTGTCGTCGTAGCTCTCTTCGGGTTATTGATCACAACCTTCGACCCGGCTCTGGGAGATCGGGTACGACAGGGAGTCATCCTCGGTTTCGCTTCAGGTCTTTGCTTTGGCACTGGTTTGGTGTTCATGGCCCAAACCACTGTTGATGGTGGTTTATGGCCTGTAGTGGCTCAAAGATCAACGGCATTCATCATCCTTGTCGCGTTCTGCACGATCCGAGGCTTGCCACGGTTTGTTCGCGGTCACGCACTCCGCTTCTCAGCGGCCGCCGGAATTCTCGGCTCAATTGGAGTGCTGTGTTACACCGCCGGGTTTCAACGGGGCTCGGTAACTGCGGTCGCCGTCGCAGCATCACTCTTCCCTATCCCCACAGCTGTGCTCGCAGCGACCTTCGACGATGATTCCCTCCGATGGTGGCAGATAGCCGGCATCGGAATCGTTGTTGCCGGTATCGGGTTGATCGCAGCAGGCTGACGAGATCTAGGACGTGACCTTGTCCTTAGAAAGGAAAGGGATGACTTCGCTGCCGAAAAGCTCCATTGATCGCATCACTTTGTCATGCGGCATGTCTCCCACTTGAAACTGCGCCATCAACGTCCCCGCGCCGCAAGCCGCAAGGTTCCGCTCAAGTCGTTCTCCCACCTGTTCGGGAGAACCAATGAGAGGTTCACCGGCAGTCAGCGTGGGGCCACCACTCGCCGCCAATTCTCGAGCGATCTCGATGCGGGTCTTGTATGACTCAGCAGCGGTATAGCCGGGTGGGAAAAACGTAGGAAGGGGAAGGGTGAACGCGCGTTCTCTGAAATATTTGATGTGAGGTTCGAGTTCGGCGGCAGCGGCTTCCTCCCCATCAGGATGCACGTAAACAATTGACGTGAAACCAAACTGCTCAGGTCCAGCCTCGTAACCGAAGTCCTCGCTGGCGTATTGGCGGTATTGGTCATAAAACTGTTTGAGGCGTTCCATAGGCACGAAGGTGCAGGCCAGTGGATATCGATGTTGGGCGGCCCATCGCAACGTTTCGGCTGATCCCTGCGAAGGAACGAAAATTGGGGGATGGGGCTGTTGGAGAGGACGTGGCCACACATTGACGTAACGGAACTGGTAGTTCTCACCGTCCCACGAGAACGGCCCCGGTTCCGTCCAGGCTTTGACAATGAGATCATGTGCCTCGAAGAATCTGCTCCGACTGCGTGTCGGATCAAGACCCATCGAGTGGTACTCGGCTCCGATCCCTCTCACAAAACCTGAGAGCACTCGCCCTCCGGACATCACATCAAGCATTGCGACCTCTTCAGCAACCCTCAACGGGTTATCCCGGAGGGCGATCCCGTTGCCCAAGATCGCGATTTTTGCGTTCGTGGTTCGGTCAATAAGAGCTGACGCCATGATGTTCGGGGACGGCATGAGACCGTAAGCGTTCTGATGATGTTCGTTGACCACGACGGCGTCAAAACCGATTTGATCTGCGAACGCAAGTTGGTCGAGGTATTCCCCGTAGAGCTGTTGACCCAGCTCCGGGTCATATTCGCTGTTGGGGTAGACGACCCACGCTGAGGAATACTTCTCGCGGACCTCGGGATCAATTTTCGGGTACGGCATTAGATGGAAGGCGTATAGCTCCATTTCAGTTCTCCAGAGTCGAATAGAAAGAATTCACCAACGCGGCAGCCGCCGCTGGTTGGTCCACGGGAACGAGATGACCTGCTCCGCTCACCGAAGAAAAAGACGCGTCAAACAATTCCGCGTACTGCTGCGTGTAGGCCAACGGAGTCAATCTGTCCTCCTCACCGGCAGCGACCATGATCGGACAATCCGCGTGGTGAGCTCGTAGCGACAACCGAGGGTCGTAGTTTCGTTTCCACATCAAGCGTGCCTGTGTCGCCAGATCAGTCCACACTGCAGTCGCCATTTCCGCATCCCCAGTCATAGGGTCGACCTGACTACCGTCGAGACTGTTCGACAAATACGAAAACACTTCGGGTAATTGCATGATGAACAAATCGGGGAGAGGTTCGGCGGGTCTCAGACCCAGAGGCCCAAACAGCACCAGACCTTTCAAGAATGAGGAAAAATGGATTGCTAAATCAGCCGCGATCCAAGCCCCAATGCTCGTACCAACAACCAACGGATTATTTACATTCAAAGCTTCCAACAAATCCTTGTAGTGGAAGCTCAGATCGGTGACGTCGGTAAGCCAATTCGGTGTCTCTTCACCACCGAAACCGGGATGGATCGGAGCGAAAACCTCGAAATTGGCGGCAAGTTCATCATGAAAATCTGACCAGGAAGACGTGTTCGCTTCTGAATGCAAGAGAAGAAGAGGCGGGCCTTCCCCACCGTGCTGAACTCGCGCGAGTTGGGAGGGTAATTCAACGTCAATTATCTCGTGCATGTCGCCCATAGCCTCAGCACACCCCATTGCGTAGGAGCCACCCTAGTGTCGCCGAGAAAACGAAGCTTTGTGTACCAACGGTTGCGGTTCAATAATCTGGTGACATCTGTTACATGCGGTCTGTAGAGGTGCCCGGAATCTATGAACAACGGCTGGAACTTCTGGATTGACCGCGGTGGCACCTTCACCGACATAGTCGGACGGCTGCCGGACGGGTCATTGGTGACCCACAAACTCCTCTCAGACAACCCCCGCCAATATTCCGATGCTGCAGTGCAGGGCATCAGAGATCTTTTGGATCTGGCACCGAACGAGCCAATCCCACTTGACCAAATCGACACAGTCAAGATGGGAACGACCGTTGCAACCAACGCGCTGCTGGAACGACAAGGCGAACCAACCCTCTTCGTCACTACTGCCGGGTTCGCAGATGTCCTCAGAATCGGATACCAGACCCGCCCTGACCTTTTTGCCCTCGACATAGATCTACCCGAAATGCTGTACGCCGATGTCTTGGAGATCGACGAACGGGTAACTGCTGACGGCGAAGTACTTGTTGAACTTGACGAAGAGGTCGCGCGGCGAGGACTGACACAAGCCCGCGCTGACGGATTCAACTCAGTCGCCATCGTCCTCGTCCACGGATATCGACACACCGACCACGAATCACGGTTAGCTGCCATTGCACGTGAACTTGGCTTCGATCAAATCTCTGTCAGTCACGAAGTGACTGCCCTGATGAAGATCGTGCCCCGAGGTGACACCACAGTCGTAGACGCATATCTGTCACCCATCCTTCGCCGCTATGTCGCACAAGTAGATGAGCAACTCCGCCACGACCAGCACAACCCCCGCTTGATGTTCATGCAATCAAATGGAGGACTCACAGACGCCTACGCGTTCCAAGGTAAAGACGCACTGTTGTCCGGTCCCGCGGGTGGGGTAGTTGGGATGGTACGCACCGCGAACAAAGCGGGCCTCAACAAGCTGATTGGCTTCGATATGGGAGGAACCTCCACCGATGTCAGTCATTACGCCGGGGAATTCGAACGCGCCTATGAAACTGAAGTAGCAGGCATCAGGGTCCGTTCCCCAATGATGGACATCAACACCGTCGCAGCGGGAGGCGGTTCCATCCTCCACTTCGACGGCAGCCGCTTACGAGTCGGCCCAGATTCAGCAGGCGCCGACCCGGGTCCAACCTGCTACGGCAATGGCGGCCCACTGGCAATCACCGACTGCAACGTCGTCCTCGGGAAACTCCGCCCCGAGTTTTTCCCATCAGTATTTGGATCCGACGGGAATCAACCCCTGAACGTCGAAGCAACCGAAACAGCGTTCCGTTCCCTCGCTGAACGAATCACCACTGAAACCGGAATCACCCAAACCGAAACCAGTGTCGCTCAAGGTTTCCTAGATGTCGCCGCGGACAACATGGCTAACGCCATAAAAAAAATCAGCATCGAACGAGGCCACGACGTCACTGACTATGCGTTGGTCTGCTTCGGAGGGGCAGGCGGCCAGCACGCATGCATCGTCGCCGATCGCCTCGGGATAGAGAACATCTATGTCCATCCGCACGCAGGAGTCCTATCGGCCTTAGGGATCGGCTTGGCCGACATCCGCAACATCCGCGACCAAGCCGTCGAACAAGACCTGAACCCCCAAACCCTTCAAGAACTTGAACCTCGGTGGCAAAAACTCGAGGACAACGGAAACGAATATCTCCACAACGAAGGCGTAGAACCAGTATCACGAGAACTTCGCCGCCGCGTCTCTCTCCGCTACCAAGGTTCGGATACGGCGTTGACGATCCCATCAGGAAACTTCGACCAGGTCGTAGCGAACTTCGAAGCACAACACAGCGCTCGATTCGGTTTCATATCGCCCCAAACAATAATCATCCTTGAATCCATCCAACTGGAAGCAATCGGAGCAGCCGAACCTCTGTCGTTTCTGGAGACGGACGATGATTCAACAGACGCGCTGCTGGGAACTTTTCCGACGACCATGGCGGGAACAACAACCAACACCCCATTTATCGACAGACAACACGTACTGCCAGATACGCCGATTGTCGGACCCGCTGTTCTCGTCGAACCCAACGCGACCACTGTCATCGAACCCAACTGGGAAGGCCGCATCAACACTGACGGTGACCTCCTCATCAAACGAGTCTCACCTCAAACCCACAGGTCAGCGGTGGGAACCGATGTAAACCCAGTTCAACTGGAAATCTTCAACAATCTCTTCATGAACGTCGCAGAGCAGATGGGGGTCGTGCTCGAAAACACAGCGGTGTCAGTAAACATCAAGGAACGTCTCGACTTCAGCTGCGCCATCTTCGACCCCTCCGGAGAACTCATAGCCAACGCGCCCCATCTACCGATCCATCTGGGCTCAATGAGCGAAGCCATCAAATCTGTCATCACCAACAATCCCCGCATGGCACCAGGTGACGCCTATGTGTTGAACGCCCCCTACAACGGTGGAACCCACCTGCCCGACATCACCGTCGTGAAACCGATCTTTGATGAAAGCACAGGAGAACGCATCTTCTACGTAGCGGCACGCGGCCACCATTCCGACATCGGTGGCATCGTCCCCGGTTCGGCTCCAGCGGACTCCACCACCATCGATCAAGAAGGCCTCGTACTTGACAACATTCTCCTGGTCCAAAGCGACAGGTTCTTAGAAGAAGAGATCCGAGAAATATTGACCGGAGGACCCTGGCCGGCCCGCAACCCTGAGCAAAACATTGCCGACCTCAAAGCGCAGGTCGCCGCCTGTGAGCGAGGAGCAACCGAACTCAAACGGGTCATCACCCACTACGGGCTCGACGTCGTCCATGCCTACATGGGACACGTCATGGAAAACGCAGAAGAGTCGGTCAGGCGGGTAATCGCGGCTCTAACTGACTGTGAATTCATCGGAGAGATGGACGACGGACACCAAATAGCAGTGTCAATTCAAGTCAACTTGCAGGAACGATCGGCAATCATCGACTTCTCGGGAACAAGCGGACAACACCCGGGCAACTTCAACGCCCCCAAAGCGGTATGTCGTTCCGCTGTCCTGTACGTATTCCGATGCATGGTCAACGACGCAATTCCCCTCAACGCGGGGTGCCTCATCCCTCTAGACATCCGAATCCCCGATCCGTCCTTGATTAGTCCGCACCCCCCAGCCGCCGTTATTGCCGGCAACGTGGAAACCAGCCAACTTCTCGTCGACACGCTCTTCGGAGCGTTGGGCGTGGTGG
>JASMKJ010000269.1 GCA_030749275.1 Acidimicrobiales bacterium | reverse complement strand
GTCGCGGTGGTGAACTGCCCAGATGTAACGGTAAAAGATCTGAAAAAGGCAAGAATTTCGGAGCGCCCAAACAGCTCTTCAACATGATTTCGTAAAGCGCCCGCTGCAACAGCTCCGACAAGACCTCCCGCCAGACCGTGCAGCATTCCTTCCAGGATGAACGGCATCCGAATAAAACTGTTGGTCGCGCCAACCAGCTTCATCACTTCGATTTCTCGACGACGCGCGAACATGGCAACTCGAATCATGTTGAAGATCAACATGGCGCTGGCGGCAGCAAGGACAATGGACATAAGCAAAACAATCCACCTAAAGGAGTTAAACCACTCTCGAATCGCATCTACTTGTTGACGTCCGGTTTCAACGGAATATACGCCTGGTCGTTGTCGAAATTGAGCGGCTAAAGACTCAATGAGTTCTCCTTCAGCGTCTCGGGGCACCACCCGGTATGAGGGTGGCAAACTTTCCACAGATATCTCTGCAAGTAGTTCTGGCTCGTCGGCAAGCATTTCCTCTAGCAAAGCGAAGGCCTGATCCTGAGTTATGTACTGGATGCGCTCTATGTCGGGATGGTTTCTGAGTTCTTCGCCCAGTGCATCGATTTGGCCGCCAGCGATGTTGGGTTCCAAGAAAATCTCAAACTGAACGCCTCCTTGCCATCGACCAAGTGCATTTGCGCTCGCATATCTGGCCATCAAACCCAAGCCAACCAGCATCACTCCAACCGCCACAGTCAAAATTGCGGCAACAGTAAGCGTGAGGTTGCGTCGAACATTGATCCAGGTCTCCCGAGCGAAGTAGGCAGCGCGGTTTAGGAATCTACGCACAGCTATTCGTACACTCCCTGCTGTTCATCTCGAACAACTTGACCTTGTCGCAAAGCAACCACTCGCCGTCGCATTTGATCCACGATTGTTTGGTCATGCGTCGCCATGATCACCGTGGTGCCGGTCCTATTGATTCGATCCAACAAACGCATGATTTCTTGGGCGGTGTTCGGGTCAAGGTTGCCGGTCGGTTCGTCAGCCAACAGAATCAGCGGTCGGTTGACGAAAGCTCGTGCTATCGAGACTCGTTGTTGCTCACCACCAGAAAGTTCATCGGGGAAACTTCGCTGCTTGTGAGCAAGACCGACCAGTTCAAGAATCGCGGGCACTTGGGTCGTGACAATGTTTTTGGGACGACCAATGACTTCAAGTGCAAATGCCACGTTCTCATAGACCGTCTTTTGGGGAAGTAATTTGAAGTCCTGAAACACGGAACCGATGTTGCGCCGAAGGTAGGGAACCCGCCAGGAATTGATGCGACTCAGATCTTTTCCAGCTACGTGAACCTGTCCCGCTGTGGCGGGCTCTTCAGCGGTCAGAAGTCGCAACATGGTTGATTTGCCTGATCCGGATTCGCCGACGAGGAACACGAACTCGCCTTTGTCGACATTGAGGCTCACTCCGTCAATGGCGCGAGTCTCCCCCTTGTAGATTTTTGTGACATTGTCGAGGCGAATCATAAGCGTGGGCGCCCGCCGGCAACGTTGATGAGACCTGAGCGAGACATCCCCAGAGTACGGCAGGATCACTTTCTCTTCGCGTCAGCAACCCAAAGGTTCTCGTTGCTTTAAGAACTTAAATCCCCTTGACTGCGTTGCCATTGAAGGAACGCCTCCATCAGGGAATCGAGGTCACCATCGAGAACGGCTTCCACATTGCCTACCTCATAGTTGGACCTGAGATCTTTGACCTGCTGATAGGGATGCAATACGTACGATCTGATTTGACTGCCCCACGCTACGTCGCGTTGTTCTCCAGCCAATTCGTTGAGTTCTGCTTCTCGTTCCTGCCTTTGCAGATCGGCCAGTTTCGCTGCCAGCATTTGCATCGCTCGGTCTTTGTTCTGATGTTGGCTGCGTTCGTTTTGACAGGCAACAACGGTGCCTGTCGGAAGATGGGTGATTCTGACCGCTGAGTCGGTTACGTTCACATGCTGGCCCCCCGCGCCCGACGATCGGTAGGTGTCGATCCGAAGATCTTTTTCGTCTATAACAACTTCGTCGGACACTTCGTCGAAGAATGGGACGACAGACAAGGAACAAAAGGCTGTGTGACGCCTGGCCTGTGCATCAAAGGGAGAAATTCTGACGAGCCGATGGACACCACGTTCCGCCCGCAAGAATCCAAAGGCAAACCTACCTTTCACAATAAATGTCGCTGAACTAATTCCGGCTTCTCCCCCATCAGTTGCTTCTTGAATCTCTACGGAAAATCCTTTGTTTTCTGCCCACCGGAGGTACATCCGAAGGACCATTTCCGCCCAATCGCAAGCATCAGTTCCTCCGGCTCCGGAGTGGACTTCGCACACGGCGTCGTTCTCGTCGTGTTCTCCGTTAAACAATGCGAAAAGTTCGATCT
>JASMKJ010000268.1 GCA_030749275.1 Acidimicrobiales bacterium | reverse complement strand
TAGGTAAGTGAAACTTAAGGTCATGTAGAAATAGGGGAATCGTTGCACCATTGCGTCGAAAACCCCCGGGGGAAGTACTTCGTTATCGTCCGGGACGAATGCATCAACCAGCACGAGATCACGTGAGTCCGTTCCGCGCATCCCAAGCGGATCCCAGTGGCCTTCAATTTCCACGCCGTCAGAATCAGCAGGCACTCCCAGGAGGCGAACTCGAGGGTCGCCCTCGACAAGGGCAACGACATTGTGGACGTCCGCGATGCCGCTCAGCGACGCGAAAATTTTCTTGCCTGTCACTTTGTAGCCACCTTCGACAGGAACGGCAAAGGTTCCGATGGGTTGACCACTGCCCGGGGTTCGACCTTCAGAAAAAGGTTGACTATGGATGATGTGGTGGTGACACATGCCGTCCCACAGCTGTGGCCGGACTCGATCTAAATGCTTTTGTTGTTCGTCGTCCATTCCGAGTTGGTCTGCTATCCACCCAGCGAGTAAGGCCGTTGCTGTGTGCATGTTGAACGTGAGGGCTGTGGTTGCGCAGTGACGTCCAAGTTCTTCGCTGACAAGCGCATAGGTAACAAAATCTCCGCCTAGTCCTCCCGAGTCGATGGGGGCGCACAGACCAAGAAAACCGGCGTCAGCGAGGTCTCGCCAATTCTCTGTGGGGAACGCTGCTTCTCGGTCGTATCGGGGAGCGCGTTCGGCGAACTGAGACCCGAGCACAGCAATTCGCTCGACTAGCTCCATCCGTTCAGGTGTTTGGATTTGGTCCATCACGGGTTGTCCTCAATCGTGAGACGGCGGCCAGAGTACGGGAAACAAGTCGGGGCGCATTACCTCGCCTGATTGAAGGCCTAGGTTGTCGAGTGGAGGAGAGGTCTCGCCTTGGCGTTCAAGGTAGCGGACGTCATCACCTATCCATCGTGTTGAGAAAGCACGACGCCGATTTTCTATTTCAGCCGAAGTGGTTCCATGGAGGGTTCGGAAGTCGAAACAGACTGCATCTCCTGGTGAAAGTGCTTCGACGAAAATGTCTGTGCCGTGCGGATCAACTTCAGGTGCCGGCAAAAGCGACGAGTCTTCGTTCTCGTATTCCGCTCCCGACGCGAAGTTCCGTGGTCGGTAAGTCTTTCCGTCCCGATGGGAGCCCTTGAGGAACCTGACAGTGGTTGGGGTCGGGGTGGCGTCAAGGGCTACGTAGATGGAAACGGTTTGGGTTCCATCCACACAGTAATAAGGAAGGTCGTGGTGCCACGGTGTGGCTTTTTGGGTGCCGGGTTCTTTTGAAAAAGCATGGTCATGGAAAAATTGGGCGGTTTGGCTTTCCATGAGTTGTGCCGCGATGGCAGCCGCCTCAGAGGTGAAAATGAAGAGAAGGTATTCCGGAATTAATTGCCAGTTGCAGTAGCTGTCAAAAAATCTGCCTGGCTCATCGGCGTTGGTGCTATCACAAGGGAACGCAAAGTTTTGGGGATTGTCGAGGTTTCGTTGCAGCCCGGCGCGCAATGGTTCGACCCAATTCGGAAACGCTTCACGCAGTATGACAACCCCGTCACGCTGAAAGTTTTCTACGACCACCGGGGATAGGTCAGTCCAGGGGCGTTGCGTAGAGGTGGCTAAAGCGTTGACGTCTTCTATTGCACGCCACTGCGCGGCGGAGGTGTTACCGACTGCCATGTGTACATTCTCTCTGCTTTCGATGGCCGATCGTTACAGTCTTTTGTAATGAAGCTGAGTTTCAATGATCGAAATGGGGCAGCGTTCGTCTTTTTGGCGGGAACATTGTTCAGCTTTAGCCCGTT
>JASMKJ010000267.1 GCA_030749275.1 Acidimicrobiales bacterium | reverse complement strand
TTCTCTCTGAAGAAGGGAGAGATGATCTCGAGCGCCTCAACAAGGAACGGGTCTGGATTGTTGATCCGTTAGACGGGACTCGTGAGTTCGGCGAGCCGGGACGCTCCGATTGGGCAGTGCACGTCGCATTGAGTGAAAATGGCGTTCCGACGGCTGGGGCGGTCGCTCTACCCGCCATTGGAACCACTCTGACGACCGACCCAGCACCTCAGCTGCCTCCACCGCATGAAGGTCGACCTCGCATGGTCGTCAGTCGTTCGCGAGCGCCAGCTGCTGCCATGATCGTCGCCGAAGCGCTGGGTGCCGAACTGTTAGCTTTGGGCTCGGCCGGCGCCAAAGCCATGGCGGTAGTCCTGGGGCACGCCGACATTTACGCCCACAGTGGCGGTCAGTACGAGTGGGACAACTGCGCGCCAGCAGCAGTAGCAATTGCCGCAGGCCTTCACGCAAGTCGATGCGACGGGTCGCCGCTCGAGTACAACTATGAGGACCCTTGGCTGCCCGATTTGTTGATTTGTCGACCGGAGTTCAAGGATGAGGCCATAGCGGCACTTCGACGCGCTATTGATGGATAAGGCGAGAAAATGGAACTTAAAACCACACTGTTTGACACCGACGGGCCAATTGCAACACTCACCCTCTCTCGTCCACAACGACGCAACGCTTGGACCGGTCGCATGCACACTGAGGTCCGTTACCTTCTGGAACGGGCCGATCTGGACCCCGATATCAGAACTGTCATCATCACTGGCGCTGGGGACGATTTTTGTGTCGGAGCCGATAGCCAAGCTTTAGAGGGTCACCTAACAAAGGGGGGCTACGACTCGGGGACGGGCTCCGACTTAGCCATGCCAGGCTATGGCGTTGCCAGCGAATTCGATCAGAACTTTGCTTTCATGTTCGGCCTGAACGTAACCACCATCGCTGCGGTGAATGGGGCGGCGGCCGGTGCTGGACTCGTTCTAGCCTGCTACTGCGACCTTCGTTTCGCCGCCAAAGAGGCCAAACTGACCACAGCCCATGGTCCACTCGGCCTTCCTGCTGAATTTGGTCTTTCTTGGCTGCTCCCGAGGCTAATCGGCTTAACTCGAGCCAACGATTTACTGTTCTCGAGCAGGGTTCTCACGGCTGAAGAGACCACGGGGTGGGGTCTGTTCAATGAAGTCCTGGAGGCCGAAGATTTGTTGACCCATGTCATGTCTTATGCTGCTGACCTCACCGCTCGTGTATCACCGTCAGCACAACGGATGACCAAGCTTCAGGTGTATTTGGATCAACACAGAGATGTCGGTTCTGCAGTTGCTGCCTCAGAGAAATTGCTCGAGTCAGCCATGCGAGACACGGACTACGAAGAGGGAGTCAAAGCGTTTACAGAGCGACGCCGACCCAAGTGGGGCTAGCCAACTTTGGACTTGGCCTAGTTTCTTTGTTCCAACAGATCCTTTCCTTATTCGTCGAGGATCGTCACAACTCCTGTGTCTCCGTCTACCCGAACCATTGCCCCATCAGGGATACGCTTTGTTGCGTCCGTCGCTGATACGACACATGGAATTCCCAACTCTCTACTGACAATGATCGCGTGACTCAAGGCCGCTCCAACATCCACAACCACCCCAGAAGCCGGAACAAAAAGTGGAGTCCATGACGGGTCAGTTAGGGGCGCAACAAGTACATCGCCTGGCTCAAGGGCAGTCGGATCATGACTATCGAGAATCACTCGAGCCCGACCTTCTGACACACCCGGGCAACCTGGCAGCCCTTGGATGGAATCACCTGCCTGTACTGGATCAACGGCCACGGCATCACGTTGGGGCCACGATGAAAGAGGATCAGCTTCTCCAACGATGACGAAAGGTTCTTGTCGGGCCTCCGCTAGGTCAAAGATCTCTTGCCGTTGTTCGATTGTCTCGCGCCATCCCTCAGGGTTGTCGATGGCCGCGTGCAACTCAGAAAATCGCAGCATCGCGAAGCTAGTCATTTCCGGAAAGACCCCTCGTTCGACCATCCGTCGACCTAACACCCGGGCGCCCATCCGCGCCTCCTGAATGAACTTCACACAATTGGTCTTCGTGCGTTCGCGACCAGGCATCAAAACAGAGGCTCCGTGGGCTCCCGCTAGGAACTGTCCTTGAGCTTCAGGGTCTCCTTCAAGCATCGCGCTGACTTCGGCCACGAGACGTTCACGCTCGGTAGCAAGACCTGCTTGGTGGTCCTGTGGAGCTGCTGACGGAGGCGAAACGCGCATTCGATCGATCGCGGCAAGCGCTAGGTCGGGAGTCGTCTCCCAAGTGGGACAGGACAGTTCCCACTCATTTGGCCCCCTAGAACCATAGGACCGAAGGAAACTGTCGAACTCAGTTACGAACTCAGTTACGTCTGGCTCATCACTTTCCCTCAAGCGTCGGTCAAGGCCTCCAATACCAACCTCAAAGGCCGAAGTGACTTCGCTGGAGTTCGCCGCCATTCGCCCTAAGTCCCACATAGCCATCGACGGCGCAGCGGATTCAACGTCCCCGAGGCCGGCCATGATCTTCATAGCGTCGGTCGGACGACCAACCGCTTCACACACGGCTGAGATGATGCCCATGGGCACGGTTGTGAGAAAGCTAATAAAGATGTGTTGAGCAAAAAGCTCGCGAAAACCTTCATTGAAGAAATTCTCTATCCAGTCCACAATTTCGTGGTCAGCCATTGCCTCGAAGTCGGGACGGCCAGCGCGTAACGCATTGACTTTTTGTTCCTGTTCGAGGACCTCCGGCAGATCTGGTGTCGTCAACGCCCATCCAAACACCTGACCTATGCGAGCCTCGGCTTCAGGACTCGGATCGTCCGGATGTTGCTCATATGGCGGAATGCCCGGTTGTACTCCAAAGAAGGCGTCATCAATATCTTGAGCTGACAACCCCGGAGCTCGCTCACCAAAGATGCGCATCAACGAAGCGTTCAAATACGTGTATCCGCCGAACACTCCCAAGAACACTGGGTTATCCGGGTCGAATTCACCTTCTTCGAAAGCTCCAATTCTGATGTATGCGTCACGAAAGCCCAACTCGCTCATTTGGAGTCCGTCTTCGTTTTGCATAGCGAAATCAAAAGTGGACAACGCCACCGGATCAGGGAAAACCTCTCCAA
>JASMKJ010000266.1 GCA_030749275.1 Acidimicrobiales bacterium | reverse complement strand
CCTATCCGGAGGCCCAAATGACAAGCTTCGCCATTGGTGGTCTACAACCGTGGCCGCTAGCACTCGTTGACCCCCGCGGGGTCGAAGCCATAGTCACGCATGTCCCCACATGGAAATGGATGGAACGGGCCAGCAGAGCTTTGACTATCGAAACAGGCTCAATGGCAGCGACATGTAAAGCCCCAAGAACCGGAACAGAGGTGAAGCGCTGGGGGGTCGCTAACTCAATGAGTTTCGCCATTCAGATAGGAGCGAGAGTCCGACAAGCACGTGTTGAGCATGAGGATCCGGTCGAAGCCGTATGCTCAGCAGCGAAAGGCCGAATGATCTTCACAGGCAAGATCGTTGATGTCGATCGCCGCACCACAGGTGGGTTTCTTCGCGGGGTTGCGAAACTTTCCGGCTTGGATGAATACGCGGGTTGTCAGGTTGAACTTGAGTTTCAGAACGAATGGTTAGTAGCGCGTCTCGACAACGAAGTCATAGCGACGGTCCCTCATCTCATCTGTTTGCTGGACGCGACGTCGGGAGAAGCGATTGGAACAGAGACCGCCCGCTACGGTCAACGGGTCGCTCTCATCGGGATCACAGCGCCCCCTTTGTTCCTTAGTCCGACCGGTCTCGACTACGTCGGTCCCCGCGCGATGGGATACGACCTCGACCCAGTGGATCCCTGCCCATGAGGCGTATAGGGATTGACGTCGGCGGCACTAACACAGACGGCGCACTACTCGACGGAGACCGGGTACTCGAAACAATCAAAACCCCGACCACCAGCGACGTTCTGAGCGGAATTCGAACAGCCCTCAACGGAGTTTCACATCATGACATTGGTGCAGTAGTAATCGGCACAACTCAATTCACTAATGCGGTCGTGCAGCGAACCAATCTGAACCGGATTGGATTTCTTCGCATCGGACTTCCCGCCGGTCGTTCACTACCTCCCCTGTCTAGTTGGCCAACTGACCTCGCAGAAGTTGTTCGAGGTGAAACGTTCCTGGTTCGCGGTGGCATCGAATACGACGGTCGACCTTTCGAAGAACTTGATGAGCGAGCAGTCATCGAGGCAGCTCGCCAGTTCGCCGACAATGGAATTGATGCCATTGTGGTATCGGGCAGCTTCTCTCCGATCGACACCCGACAAGAAATGCGAGCAGCTGACCTGATCGCAGAACACCACCCTAAAGCTCAAGTAACGGTCTCACATCGACTTGGCCAACTGGGCCTTTTGGAACGAGAAAACGCGGCCGGCTTAAACGCCTGCTTGCTGGAACTTGCCGAGTCGGTCATCGCAGCCTTCGCTGCCGCGATAGACCAAGTCGGACTCGGATCTCACACTCGCCTATTCCTGACCCAGAACAACGGCACACTCCTCCAAGTCGAAGAGGCGGCAAAGTATCCGGTACTCACATTCGCCTCCGGCCCCACGAACTCTATGAGAGGAGCAGCTGCTCTAGGGGAAGTGACCGATGGGCTCGTTGTCGACGTAGGGGGGACAACAGCAGACTTCGGCGCGCTCGTTTCCGGTTACCCACGGCAAGCAAATGCAGCGGTGGAAGTGGGAGGAGTACGAACTTTATTCCAACTTCCAGATGTCCTTTCCATAGGGCTAGGTGGAGGAAGTCGAATTCATAGGAATCCTCTACGACTCGGCCCGGACAGCGTGGGTCAGCAACTGTCGACAGAAGCACTGGCCTTTGGTGGAACTGTGCCGACACTTACCGATGCAGCAATAGTTGAAGGACTCCTACACGTCGATGGCACCTCTAAGCCTCATCTGGCAGACGCCAACGCAGTACTTAGGCATGCAGCCTCAATGATTGCCGACGGTGCCGATCGGATGAAGCTTTCCTCGGTGGAAGTTCCATTGATAGCGGTCGGAGGCGGAGCCTTCGCGGTATCAGATGCAATGGATGGAATCAGTGAGGTAGTGCGACCGCTTCACGGCGACACCGCCAACGCTATTGGGGCAGCTCTAGCCGAAGTGAGCGGTGTCACTGACCGAGTCTTCCATGACATTGGACACGACGCAGCCGTTGCCGAAGCCGTACACCTAGCAACCGAAGATGCCGTAGCTGCAGGAGCAGACCCAACAGGAGTAGAGGTGATCGAAGTCGAAGACCTTCCATTGGCCTACCTCCCTGGTGACGCTCGCCGCGTTCGAGTCCGGGTAGTAGGCCCACTTGAAAGCGTTCACCGTCCACCGGACTAATGTGCGTCATGGACTTTGATCAACCTGAAGAGCCAGAACGAAGTCTCTCAGCATCTGAAGTGGCTGCCCTCAGCGAAGATGGTGTGATTCGCGCCCCAAAAGTATTGCCGGACAAGTGGGTTGATCGAATTGCAACGGGCATAGAGCACACCGAAAAGACACCCAGCAAACTCGGCGAGGTTCTCTCCCTAAAGGATCGCGGTTTCACCGCTGACCTATTCATGTGGTTACAGAACGACCATTTCAAAAACATAGTGTTCGGTTCACCGTTGGCACGCTTGGCACAACAAGCTCTTAATTCGTCATCAGTGACTCATTGGTATGACCAGTTGTTCTCGAAGGAACCAGGGTCAGATGTTCCCACCCCGTGGCACCACGACCTGACGTTCTGGCCTATCAACGGAGAGCAAATCATCAGCATCTGGATCCCCGTCGACAACGTCACCGCCGAATCGAGTGGACTTGAATTCATCAGAGCCTCACACCAGTGGTCAAATCGCTTCAAAGCAATAACCCCCGACTACAACTCCCACATGATCAATCCCGACCTTGAAGACATGCCCGACATTGATTCCAACCGTGACCGGTACAACATTCTTTCGTGGGATCTCGAGCCTGGGGACGTGCTGATCTTCCATCCCCTCATCGTTCACGGCTCACGAGGTAATTCCTCACCCACTACGCGCCGTAGAGCAATAGCGAGTCGATGGGTTGGAGAAGACGTCATATACGACCCAAAACCGCACACCATGCCGTTGCCGCCCCAACATGGACTCGAACCCGGAGACAAGCTCGGGGGCCCGATTTTCCCCACCGTGATTACGAGATAGACCTAACTGTTCACCGTCTTAGCGGCGAGCCCCTCGATTCGAGCGCCTTGTGCAACCAGATGAGAACTCATATCGCTCCACAACGACTTCAAGCGGTAGTGAGGTACCACCGGAAACAGGTGATGTAGCAAATGATGATCGTGGCCGCGGATCAAGAAAGTCGACCCCGGGAACGTAAAGATACGGGTGTCTCGGTAGCGGCCCGTCTCAGAATGAGGGTGGTGCGGTAGCCAACCAAAAACCAGAGACAACCACAGTCGACCAATCCACACCGGGATGTACCACAGAACCCAAACCAGTTGACCAAAACCGAGCACAGATGCAACAACTAAGACCAAGAGGTGACTCAAAGCCACCTTCCCCCCAGCCTGCACCGCCTCGGGCCCTCGAAGTTTGGCCATAGCAGCCAACCGCGCAGCAACCGATGGGGGCAACACACGCCGTAGGGGAGGAACTAACCCAAAGACAGGCCCAAGTGGATATAAGACGAACCCTAGAATCGCTCGTTTCACCAAATCAACTGGGGTGCCTTTTGCGTTCAGCAGATCAGGATCAACTTCTTCTTCGTTGGCATGAGTGTGATGCTTCAGGTGAGTGATGCGGTGGGCCGCAAACGATTCACACAAAAGCCACCCAGTGATTGAACCCACACTCCGATCGATCCACCTCAGGCCGGGACGACCAGCCGAAAGAGTGTTGTGAACGGCTTCGTGCATGGGCATATATCCAGCTTGAAGAAAGAACACAGCAAGCGGAACACCTAACCAGACTGAAAGAACATCCGCAGTAACCAAATAGGCGGTGAGACACCAACCACAGAAATACCAAAGGAAGTTGAACATGCTTCTCACCCCAACATTCCCTACGTATGGCGCAATAGCATCGCGTTCGAATTGAAGACGTTCTGCCCCGCTGAGTGCCTCCACCTTTGATCCTTCCGTGTTGCAATCAACCTCTCTTGAGTTTGACAGGCGACAGGCAAAGTGACAACCAACGTCGTTAACCAGCTGAAGACCTGACTACGAATTGCGGTCAACGAGATGGATGGGACAGTTTTGTGGAACACTTGGAAAGTCGCCAATCAAGGGTGAAAATAATGAACATGGATACCGAGGACTACATCGACCTGCTCTCAGCACGAGCCGCGGATGCTCGAGCGATGATCATGTTCTTTGCAGTTATTCATACAGGGTTGCTTGTCGTACTTGGATTCGCGGGTAGTGGCCTAGAGGACTCCGGGATTCAGCTTGCGTTAGCAGCGGTCACCGTCCTTACATCACTTTGGACGGTGTTCTTCATGGACGATTGCATGCAGGACCTCTTTGCCATCGCGAAAGACCTTCCGGAAGACTTTCAGGCCAGCAACGTTGGACGACGTTTCACTGACGTTCCTATCCCTGTCTTTCGGGTAGTGAACTTCGTTGTTATCGCCCTTATCGTTGTCGCCGAAGTTCTGGCCATCTATTAGGCACGACAAACGAAAGCGTTCTGATTCAAGAGGTCGGTCCTTTAGCGTTCAACCGCCACTGTGTACCGTGTGCCCCAGATCGACGGTGGTTCACCGGGTTGAACCCACCGGCTGCATTTCGGGGTGCTGAATGGATGACGACAGCAACGATTCACTCGATACTTCGCACAGTCACGGTTCTTTTCTGTCCCTGGAAGTGTTGGGTGCGAAAAGATCTTCAGTTGTTTATTTCCTGGTCGTGACGCTTGCCGCCGCGGCGGTGTTGACGTGCGTAGGTCTGGTGGCGCTGTGGCCAAACAAGGAACGACCTCAAGAAATACAAGAAAATGCCATAGAAATAGGTTTGACAGCCGAGCTGCTTCGGGCGACTGTTCACGAAGCCAGCGAAGCCGACTGCGGCTACTCGTTCTCGTCTGAGGTGGAACTGTGCCGCAATGTAACGGTCATGATCCAAGAAGGTCCTGACAGTGGATCGCTGGTCGCTTTAGCGGAAGTAAACACTTCATTTGACCCGACATTTCCGAAATTGTCGGTAGGTGACGACGTAATTCTTGGGTTCGACCCAGGCACCGGCTCCTACTACTACCAAGACCGAGATCGTCTGAGTTCTCTTTGGTGGCTTATTGGTTTGTTCGCGTTACTGGTGGTGTGCTTGGCAAGAGCCCGTGGCTTACTCGCGTTGCTGGCAATGGGTGTCACCGTTGGCGTTCTGGTCAAATTCGTCGCCCCATCAGTCCTCGATGGAAATGACCCGGTGTTGGTATGCGTTGTAGCTGCAGCGGCGATTGCTTTCTTCAGTCTGTATTTCACCCACGGGTTCAACCTGATGACGACGGTTGCTCTTGCAGGAACCCTCATCGCGTTGAGTTTGACCCTGGGTATCTCTTGGGTCTTTTTCGAACTGGCAAAATTCTCTGGTTTCTCAAGCGAGGAAGCGTTCATCCTGCCGTTCTTGGCCGACACCCTCGATGTGCGTGGTCTGCTGTTA
>JASMKJ010000265.1 GCA_030749275.1 Acidimicrobiales bacterium | reverse complement strand
GGTGTTCTTGCGGTCGCGGTCTCGTCGCCACGGGAGCTTTTGGTCGACTTTCGAGCATGAGTTGACCCACATCGTGTTCACAGTCTTGAGTCTTGGCCGGGTACGTGGCCTGGTGGCATCCCACCGCGAAGGTGGACTGATGCAACACGAGGGCAGTGGGAACTGGCTGATCGCTGTTTCTCCGTACTTCTTTCCAACCCTTGCGGTTCCAACCCTCCTGATCATGCTGGCACTTGAGGGCGAAGCCCTCGAGATCGCGAGAATCACGTTGGGGGCAATTGTCGCCTACCACTTCACGTCTACCTATCGGGAAACGAATCGGCACCAAACCGACCTACAGATAGTCGGCTTCAGGCTTGCGTGGTGCTTCCTACCGACAGCCAATCTGATGTCTTACGGGCTAGTTCTAGGGATGTGTCGAGGCAAGCCGGCTGCTTATACCTCAGCAGGAATTGGTGGGATCGATCACGAGCGGTAAGAGGAGTGTGACAAATGGCACTCTTACTTTCTTCAATGCTACCGTTTGTGCGAGGGACCGGTCTCTGGCTTGCAGGCTTGGGTAAGTGCGGAGGTCCGAAAGTGAATAAACAGAAGAACAAGGGTGCCACGGGCCCACCGGTCGTCTTGGTTGTAGTCGCTCTGGTTGTACTCAGTTTTGCATTCGTCATGGCTTACAAGGGTGGCCCTGGTCCGAATCTTTTGGGATTTATCGTCGGTTCAATCCTTGGAACTGGAAATCTTGCCGGCTACTTGGTTTGGGAAAACAAACGTAAGGCGGGTAAGAAATTCGGCGACTGGCCATTCTTCCCCGCGCGCTCGGCCGTCAAGTACATAGCGCTGACGTCTTGGGCCCTGGGTGGGTGGAATATCTTTTTCTGGGCCCTAGATGTGACGAGGGGCGCATGAGGTACCGATTAGTAGCCATTGGGCTGTGTCTTGCCTCGTTAGCCACGGTCAGTTTCGTGGGCGTTCCCACTTCCGCGGCTCAAGGTTCGAAAAGCGACCAGGGCCCCCCGTGCGACGCCAACGCCGACATCGACCTTCTTGTTCTCATGGACCAGTCAGGATCGCTGGCCACGATGGACCCGACAATGGCAAGAGCCGAGGGCCTACGCGAGCTCGGTGACCTTCTCGGAGACGCCGGACACGTCCGCCTGGCCATTGTCGGTTTCAAGGAGACCGCCGAGGTCCATAGAAGTTTCAAGAGTCTGGTCGACGCCCCGCTAACCACGGCCGATATTGCAGCGGCCACCGTCTATGACGGGCAGCAGACGGACTACGTCGTGGCTCTAGACACCGCAATTGGCGAGTTCGAGCAGGTGGGGAAAACCGGCGATCGTTGTCGTGTCCTCGTGTTCTTTACCGACGGCCTTTACGACCCTCTAAAGGGCAAGTCGAAGGCTGAAGAGGAAAGCGCCTCAGACCTCTTCCCATTTGTCGCTTGCACCGGAAACACCGACGAGACCTCACTGAAGGACCGTCTTCTGAGAATTGACATCCAGACCTTCGCTGTCCTGCTGACGCCGGGCTTCGAGGCCAAAACCGATCACGAAGAGATAATGGCAACCGCATCCATGCAGGTCATCCGGGGTCTTACCGGTGATGGCTCTTCGCCTCTTGTTGCCAACGTTCCCCTCGGAGAGCATTGCAATAAGTGGACTGATGAAGACAGCGTCCAGACCGGGGAGATCATCGCCGTTGATGAGGTTGCCAATCTGGCTAACTCTCTCCGTCGACTCTTCAAGCACAC
>JASMKJ010000264.1 GCA_030749275.1 Acidimicrobiales bacterium | reverse complement strand
ATCGCTGTGCCTGTAATGAAAGTTGAATCGTCTGACGCTAGAAACAGGGCTGCTTGCGCTATGTCTTCGGGTTCACCTACTCGACCAATTGGTTGATGCCGTCCAAAGCGGTCACGAAACTTTTGACGTCGATGTTCGTCGAGAGGCCCATGAGCTAATGGGGTTGCAACTACCCCCGGGCAAATCGCGTTGACCCTGACGCCTTGTTGTCCGAGTTCAAGCGCCACGGATTTTGTGAGATGTATCACTGCGGCCTTAGTGGCCGTGTATAGGTGCGGGGATTCTCCTGCTTGTAAACCGGCAACCGAGGCGGTGGAAATAATTGATCCGAAACCTTGTTGTTTCATGATTGGCGCGGCATGTTTCATACCAAAGAACACCCCTTTGAGTAACACATCAACCGTGAGATCAAAGTCGTCTTCGCTGATTGATTCGATTGGGCCTCGAGCGCCGCCAAAACCTGCGTTATTGAACATCACATCGAGGCGACCCCAAACCGAATTGGCTTGATCAACAGCGGCGGCGATGTCTTCTTCGCGCGACACATCGACCCGTCGGAAGTCACTGTTTGTTCCAAGCCCATCGGCGATGCTTTGGCCTTGGAGTTCATTCATATCGGTGACCAGAACTCGAGCTCCTTCGGAAGCAAAAAGTTGGGCAGTTGCTGCCCCCATTCCGCTGGCTGCTCCGGTGATAACAGCGACCTTCCCATCAAGCCTTCCCATGCTGAACCTCTTCAGATCCTTCTTCTTCGAGGAGCACACCTGCCCGAAGAAGCGCCTCAACCTCATGGTCACTTGAGCCAAGCCAACCTAAAAGAACCTCGGAATTGTGTTCCCCTCGATATGGAGCTACGTCGGCTGGTTGTACTCCCGAGTCGCTCTTGGAAAAGCGATAGGGCGTCTGTGGAACTCGTCTGGTAGCTCCGTCTCGGGCATCTATCGCTACCGAAGAACCTCTATGCGCAGCTGTCGGCGATTCGTAGGCTTGCGCGGTGGTTTTGATGTCGCCCCAGGCGAGGTTGCATTCGTCAAGCGCTTCATACATTTCTGCTCGAGTGTCAAAGGAACCGAGGAACTTATTGATTGCCACTTCTCTATAGGCTCGTTTTGTAGGAATATCGGCACCTTCGGGAGCTTCGTCTTCTAATCCGTGTACTGCATGGAGTTGCTTCCAGATCCATCTGAAATCTCCGGCGGTAAGTATGGGTCCATCAACTCCTTCCCATACCAGTCCACCGGCTGGTGTATAGCGAAGGTCATCCAAGCCGACGTGGCTTGCGTCGTCGGTGGCGAGAAAGGCGTCAAGCATGCACATATCTATGTGCTGCCCTTCACCCGTTAGTTCCGCGACGCGTAGCGCGGCCAACAGGCCGATTGTTCCGTGTAATGAGGCGTTGGTGTCCGCTGCCGAGAGATTCAGGTCGCTTACTGGTCGTTGGTTCCACTCCGCGCTGCGTTGAAGCCATCCGGACTCGGCATGCAAGATCGGGGCGTATGCGGCCCTAGCAGATTCAGGGCCTGCCTGGCCGAAACCCGAAATGGAAAGCATGACGAGCTTTGGGTTCAACCGGCTCAGGTCTTCGTAGGCGAGGCCGAATTTTTTCATTATGCCAGGCCGAAAATTTTCGATTAGTACGTCGGCTTCGACCGCGAGCCGCCGAACGAGTTCAGGGCCCCCTTCAGCTCGGAGGTCTATACATACGTTCTGTTTACCTACGTTCTGCTGTGTGTAATAACCAGCTAGACCTGCACGAACCTTTCCCCAGTTCCGTGTTACGTCTCCTTCGGGGGGTTCTATTTTCACTACCTCGGCTCCGAGATCGTGCAGGATACGACCGGCGAAAGGTCCTGCTAGCACGCGACTCATATCTAATACTTTGATTCCCTCGAGCGGTCGCACTGCGCCCCCTTATACCCCGTTGGAGAATTGGATACGCCTTGCAGTCTCGCGCACGAAATTCCCCGGAGCTAACGGGGCCTACCACCTTCGATGGTCACTCGATTCATGTGCCGTCTCTGACCTTGATAGTCATTCAGCGCGTAGTGCTGGACAATCCGGTTGTCCCACATCGTCACCGTCCCAACTTCCCATTTGACTCTGCAGCTAAAACGTTCTTGTTCGCAATGCCCGTATAAGAAGCCGAGAAGCGCTTTGCTTTCAGCCCGTGTCATGCCCGTAATGCTCTCAGTGAACGGCCGATTGACATAGAGAGCTCTGAGTTTTGATTCTGGGTGGGTGCGAACAACTGGGTGTTCAACTAGTTGGTGGGCTTCGTCAGAAACTTCAAGGTGCATCGATCCGCGTTCAGCCTTATGTTTTTCGGAGTCTCCTCCTCGCCCATATTGACTTGCCGCTGAGTGAACAGCCGTCAGCCCATCGACGACTTCTTTCATCGGGTCTGAGAGCGCCATGTACGCGGCATGTTGGTTGGAAAAGAGTGTGTCACCGCCGTAGTCGGGCACTTCTAACGCATAGAGAACCGAGCCAAGTGGGGGCTTAGGCAGAAAGGACATATCCGTGTGCCAGCCCCCACCAAAGTTGACGGTCTCATGGGGTTCCTTAATGATGGCTACCACTTCTGGGTCTTCCTCAAGGCCTTGTATATAAGGGTGAGTTTCAAGTGATCCGAAGTACTCGGCGAAATTTTTCTGTGCTGTTGGCGAAAGGGTTTGACCTCTAAACACCAGCACGTGATATTTGACGAACGCCGCGCGAATTTCTTCCATCACAGCTTCGTTGATAACAGTTAAATCGACATTTCTAATCTCAGCCCCAAGAGCTCCAGCGATGGGTCTGAGTGAGAGTTCTGATTGGTATGTCGCATTCACCAACTCAAGACTAGTCAGTAAGGAGGCGAAGTCGTTCCCGTACTTCTCCAATCGCTTCTATGCCTTCTTCGGCATGTGCTGCGACGGGAGTGAGGTTGAAGTGGCGGCACCCGGCCTCCAGATAGGGGGCCAAGAAATCAACGATGTCGCTCACTGTTCCATGGGGGGTGTACCGAGAAAATTTTTCAAACGGCACTCGATAAAACCCTTCCATGGCAGGGCCGACCAAGGAGGCTGCTTGATCTCGATCCTTCCCAACGCCTACCCAGAGTTGAATCCCATGATCGGGTTGAATTTTTCTTTGAGCCTCCTGTGCCGCTTTTTCGAAGATTGTCAGCGATTCGGCATACCTTTCACTTGAACACCAGATACCTAGCCATCCATCGGCGTATCGACCCGCTCTGCGGAGTGCTGCGTCAGCCCGTCCACCGACATACACGGGGATCGGTGGGTCGGGCATTGGAACGATTCTTGCTTGTTCGAAACTGAAAAATTCGCCCCTGTGATCCACTGTTTCGCCAGCAAGTAGCTTCCGGATTATTTGAAGTGATTCGTCGGTCCTCTTGCCACGGGTTCGGGGGTCAACACCACAAATTTCCACTTCGTGGCGGTCGTCCCCGCCTACACCGACTCCAAAGCTGACCCGTCCAGGGGCCATTTCTGCGAGATTAGCTAGTTGACGCGCAACTGGAATTGGGTGTCGGAGGGGCAGAAGGTAAACACCTATGTATATTCCTAATGTCGGGTGGAGGTTCGCTACCGCAGCCGCGACCACCATGCCGTCGTGACCGTGTCCAACTCTGAAGCTCACATGGTCAGCGAAGAAAACGTGATCGATCCCGGTATCAACGACTAGATCTATAACCTTGCGCCGTTCTTCCCATGGGCGGGACCAGATGTCGATACCGGGGGTCACCCCGACGCGGACCGGTGGGTTCATGATTTAGGAGCCATGATGAGGCATGTGCCCTGGGCGGCAGCGACCAAACGGTCACCATTCGTCACATCAATTCTGACAACGGCAGTCGTTCGACTCATTGAGATCACCTCTGCTGTTGCCGTGCAGGTGCCTTCGCTGACCGGCTTTAGCAAGTTGATCTTGAATTCCGTGGTCGCGGCCCATGAACCGTCGGGCATTACCGGGTAAAGCACGACTCCTAAAACATGATCACAGAATGCTGAAAGGCAACCGCCATGCATGTTGCCGATCATGGTGATCATTTCCTCAGTCACGTCAAACGACGCCACTAGCTGTCCCGGATCAACTTTTTCGATGCGTATCCCCAGAAAGCCATCTATTCCTTGCCGGGGTACAAATTTCTTGAATTGCTCAGCCGTTTTCGGATTCCAGTGTTCAAAGGTCAATGCCATGGTCGCACCGTAGCGTCCTCGGGGGGGCTTAGGTAGCGGTTCACTCTTCGAAGACGCCGTTGAGCCAAGAAACTAGATCTTTGATAAACCGTCGAGAGTCTTCGCTGTCTGAGTGAGCGAAGCCGTGACCAGATTCTTGGTAATTCTCAACCGAGAATGATCCTTCGACACTTTGGTAGTACCGCCTGAGTGTTTCGATGAGCGCGGCGGGTACGTTCTCGTCTTTACCTGCTTGCGCGAACCAGACTATTGGCAGGTTCTCGACTGGTTCTTCGCTCACTATCCGTGCAATTGAGGCATCATGCATCGCTTCCGCGCTTTGGAAATAAGCGGTGCTGTTTTCGGTCAATCGTCGTCCCAATTCGTTATCTAACGATCTCGCGTAGAAATATCGAGCAAGCGGGTCGACAGGTGCCCAGAAAACTCCGACTGCGGGCACTCTGCCATCCACAGAGTTTTGGGAAACCCACCCGCCATCAATCCATAGTTCAGTCCCGCTCGCCTCTTGATCGTGAGGTCTCAGAGCTGCCAACAGCGCTAAGTGACCTCCACTCGAACTGCCAATAGTGACAATTTCTTTAGACCCAGCATCGAGTAGTTCCGCCTGAAAGCGAGCCCATTGGACCGCAGCATTTATATCAATTGAGGCTGCCGGGTGATGGAACTCTGGTCCGCATCGGAAGTCGATCGCTACGACGGCAAATCCGGCCATGGCCAGTTGTTGGTCATAGAAGTAGCCAGCTGTCCTGTCATGATCGCACCAGGCGCCACCGTGTACGTCAACCAGAACAGCTTTTATTTCTGTACGCGGAGGGGGGCTCCATAGACGAGCGAGGTATGTGGTGTCTTGTCGCTTGAGATACGGGAGGTCGACATATTTTGCAGACATCATTGATCCCATTTGACTGGTAGATGCTTCAAGCCATTTTGAAAATTAGAGACCAAGTGTTCTGGATTTCCGTCGAGGGCGAGGTTTGGCAACCGTGTTAGCACTTCACTAAAGATGGCTTTCATTTGGCTGCGTGCTAGGTGAGCACCCAAACAGAAATGAGGTCCGGCTCCAAAGGTCAAGTGGTCGTTGGGGGTTCGTTCGATGTCGAAAGTGTCGGGGGCTTTGAAGATCTCCGGGTCTCGGTTTGCTGCTACGTGATACACCACAACTTTCTGGCCCTTGTTAATTGTTGTTCCTCCAAGTTGAACGTTTTGGGTGGCCGTTCTGCGGAAGTGAACTACGGGCGGCGCGTAGCGCAACATTTCTTCGATTGCTGTCGGAAGCAGTTGGGGTTCTTTCAGCAGTTTGTCCATCTGCTGCGGGTGTTCGAGCAGCGCGAGCATGCCGCCGGGGATGCCGTTCCTCAATGTTTCGTTTCCCGCTACCGCAAAGAGAAAAAACATTGTCTCGAATTCTTCGGTGGTGATTGCTCCTTGCGCGTCAGACGTTGAAAGCAAGACGGACACGACATCCTCGCCGGGGTGATGCCTCCGGTATTGGGCCAGTTCACCCGCGTAGAAATACATATCGGCTAACCCTTCGCGAGATCTCGGGTCGGGCATGCGACCGCTCTTGTCGGGTCCAATCGTCTCCCTGATCTCACGCGACCTTCTCGCCATTTCGGTGCCCGTCTCCGGATCAAACTGGTCGGAGGTGGAATACTCGACGTCCTGGTATCCGATCACCCTGTTGCTCCAGTCAAACAACAGCATCCGGTCTTGTTCGGGTACTCCCATGATTTCAGCCAAAGTCATTAGCGGTAATTCGGTTGCTATGTCTTGCGCGAAATCGGCGTGTCCTCGCGGCTGGATCTTGTCGACGATGATCTTGGCTCGATCCGCTATACCTTGTTCGAGTCTTGCTACCGCACGGGGGGTAAATGACTTTGTTAGCAACCGGCGGAGCCGGGTATGGTCCGGTGGGTCTTGGTTCAACATCATTCGCTGGACGAAGGCCAACATGTCAGCCGTTCCCGGGTCGCGGATCTGTGTGGCGCCTTCATGAGAAGAGAAAGTCTCCGGATCCCTCAATACTTGGTTTACTAATTCGTGAGTGAGTACGGCCCAATAACCGGGGCCTTCTTCCCAGCCCATTACCGATGGTTCGTGAATCCAGTGCACTGGGGCGACTGCTCTCATCTCCGCAATAAGTTCGTACGGGACACCGTGTGAATAGGTCGCGGGGTCGAACAATCGGGTGCTTTCCATGGCCCGTTATTAGCACGACTTTGACTGACAACGACCCGGGTTCGGTGCAGATGGTTGGTCAAGTGCAGTTTGACTGGCACCCTGTTTGAATGAGTGGTTCACAACCCAACGCTCGCGAGGATCGTTGGCGACCCGGCTTTTGGCGGCTGTTCCGTCAGTTCACGTCGAACGTGTCGGACCATCACACCCTGCTAGCCGCCGCGGGCGTTGCCTATTTTTTTGCGTTGGCTCTGGTTCCTGCAGTTGTGGCGATCGTGTCAATTTATGGACTTGTAGCGCAACCCCATGAAGTGGCCGACCAGTTGGAACCATTGACGGATGCACTTCCAGCCGAGGCCGGGAAGTTGGTAGTGACTCAACTCCGTGGCGTCACGTCGATTGGAGAGGGTCGAGTAGGCATCAGTTTGGCTATCGGTCTCTTCGGGTTGTTATGGCTTGTTTCCAATGCATTCAATTCATCCGTGATGGCAATTCGGATTGCTCACGCTAGGAGGAGTCCTCACAACTGGGTTCAAGGTCGCATTTTCGCTTTGAAGCTTTCTCTCGTAGCGATGGTGGTCACGACAGTGGTGATTTGGAGCGTCATCGCTTTTCCTCGAACACTCCAAGCCGCTGGCCTCACTGACGGAGCGCGTCCCTGGTTAGAAGTTGCTCGTTGGCCATTGGTTCTCATTCTCGCGTCCATGTCCTTGGGCTGGATATACCGAATGGTGGTTGGTCCAGCGATACGGACCAAGGCTCGAGTTGTCGCGGTAGGTATAGGCGGCATCATTTGGATTGGAGGCACCTTTGGTATGAGTGTCGCTGCTGCCTCCGCCGATCAGTTGCAGGCAACGTTTGGGTCGTTGGGCGCGGTCGCTGTGTTGCTCATATGGCTTTACCTGTCAGCGTCTTCGATGTTGCTCGCGGCTGAGGCGGAGTCAGTGCTAGTTGACGCTTGGGGAGCCAATCCGGTTAGGCGGTCGAGGCGGCGTGGCGAACACGAAGAACAGCATTCCCAGAGCCGAGAGAACGGCCAAGACCACGAACCCTAGACGGTAACTTCCTGTCGTATCGGCTAACACCCCAGCGATGATTGGGCCCAGGACGGTTCCCAACATCACGATCAATGAACTGAGTCCCATGATGAAACCGAACGACGATGCCCCGAAGTAGTCGGCCCTCAGAGCTTGCATGAGGGGGCCCCTAGCGCCCCATGCCGATCCATGAAGTACAACAAAAACTCCAATCATCCATCCGTTTTGAGTGAACGCAAGCATCAGAATTCCGCCTGCATGACCAAACATGGCCACCGATGCGATCAAACGCTTATTGACTTTGTCGCCGAGGGTCCCCCCGATTCCCATCCCAACCATTTGCATTATGGGTAACGCTGCAGCCACAAAACTTGCCTGCTGGAGTGAATAACCGCGTTCTGAGGTGAGGAATAGGGCTAAGTGTGCCATGACGGCACCAACGACAAATAGAGCACTCATATGCCCAAGTGAAATCATCCAAAAGGCGCGGGTCCTAATGGCTTCTTTGGCAGTGAAGTGAACAGATGTGAGACCCTCCGGGGAGTGGATGTTGACCTCGGCTTCAGGGGGCATGCCATCAACTTCTTGGCCGTAGTCGGAAGGATAGCCATCCAGATAACGCGCGAAAAAGTAGACAGCAATTCCGGCTACGACGCCTGAACTTGCCGCAGTGGCTTGCCAGCCGTTTGCGTTCATCGACCAGACAACGATGGGTACAGCTAATCCCCCTGCAGCGAAACCCAAACTCCCAGTCGCAAGGGCTCGGGCGCGTCGTCGCTCAAACCATCGGACTATGGCAACGGTGACTGTTAAGAAGCCACTTAATCCCGCTCCTATCGCAATAAGCAGGAATGAGCCAAAGAATTCCCAGAGACTTTGGATCTGGCTAAACCAGACGAAACCAACGATGAGAAACAATGACCCTATACGTGCAATTCGTTTGGGGCCGTAACGATCAAGCATCCAGCCTTGCAGCGGTCCTAACAAGGCTGACTCGAATCGGTTGACCGAGAACGCTGCTGAAAGAACAGATTTACTCCAGCCAAATTGTCGTTCGAGCACCACCAAATAACTGCCCATTGCTTGCATGATGAGAGCGCTTTGAATGAACTGAATCAAGATGCCCGCGTTGACGACTTTCCACCCTCTAAAGGCGGTTCGAACAGCAGGCACCGTTACATGGTGCCACCAGAACACCAAACGCGCCCCATTAATCAGAGAGCGATGAAAAGGGACCGTCACCGACCTCGGTTTCTTTAGAGTGTGCCTATGGCATTTCTCGAAGAAGTCATAGGTTTCATTGGGTTGGGGAACATGGGGGGACCCATGTGTGATCACCTCATCAAGGCCGGACGCGTTGTACACGTCTACGACATAAATCGTGACGTCATGGACGAGGCTGTGAAGCGAGGTGCCGTCGCGACGGAGTCAGCTTCAGCTTGCGCAGCTGTCGCAGACGTGCTGTTGACCTCTTTGCCTCGCCCTGATCACGTGGAGGACGTGATGGGTGGTGAGAGCGGAGCCCTTCGATCATTGCGCCAGGGTTGCATCTGGGTTGATCTGACCACAAATCAAATCGATTTACTCCAACGTTTGGCGAGTCAGGCACCCGATGACGTCCAAGTTGTTGACTCTCCCGTGACAGGTGCCGTCGACGGTGCCAGAACTGCATCATTGACGTTATTTGTGGGTGGGGAGTCGGATGCGGTGGAGCGGGTGGTGCCAGTCCTCGGTCATCTGGGGCTGGTTATCCCCACAGGCAGGTTGGGTTCAGGCAACGTCGTCAAGTTGGTCACCAACCAGTTGTGGTTTATTCACGCCGCGGCGTTAGGCGAAGGGCTTGCATTGGGTCTAGCTAACGGGGTTGAACTCGAAACGCTTTGGTATGCGATTAAAGAATCAGTGGGAGATTCCTTTGTCGCTCGTCATGATGCTCCATCGATCTTTTCCGGACATTATGATCCAAGTTTTCCGCTCGACTTGTGTTTGAAAGATCTCGGCTTGATTCAAGATCTTTCGGCTGCTTTAACTTCCGATTTGGTTCTTACTTCCACGGTCTCAGAGTTATTCGGTCGTGCTGCTGACCGATATGGACGCGAAGCCGGCGAGTTGCATGTCGCGAAGCAAATAGAAGAGGACAACGCTTTGTCCTTCCAGATGGATGGTCACTGGACCCCACCTTGGGAGGTGTGAATTTGAGTTCTCAACAGCGACAACCCTCTTTGGCCGACTTGGTAGACCTGAAGAAGTACCCGTTGGATAGTCCTAGCAGCGATGCCTATCGGACTGCTGTTTCAAATGCCCGCGAGCAGCTCTCAACAGACGGTTGCACAGTCATCAAGAACCTGGTTCATCCTTCTGGAGTCGCGTTGCTGAACGAAGAGATCATTTCGAAGAAGGAGACCACCCATTTCTCGCTTCAAAGAATGAACCCGTATTTTCACTTTCAGCACAACCCGAGTTTTCCCGCCAATCACCCTATAAATACATTTCTGGAACGTTCGAGCGGATTTATTCCCGGCGACAGCTGGAGCGCGGACGGGCCGATGAATCAGTTGTTTCGAGCTGACGAACTGATTCGCTTTGTGGCTACTTGTTTACAGGTCGATGAATTGCACTGCTACGCAGACCCCTTGGCGGGCTTAACATCCAACATTCTTGAACCCGACCAACTCTTCACCTGGCACTTCGACACCAATGACTTTGCTGTAACGGTTCTGGTTCAACAAGCAGACAACGGGGGCATGTTTGAATACGTGCCTGACATTAGAACCGCTGACGATGAAGGATTTGAACGCGTTGGTGACATCCTTGGCGGGAATCGGCTAGGCGTAAAGACATTGGATCTTCAACCTGGTGACATACAGATTTTCCGGGGCCGTTACTCCTTACATCAAGTGACACGTGTCGCTACCGATAGTTGTGCTCGACACGCAGCAATATTTGCCTATACCGAACAACCTGGAGTGATTGGTCGCGTTGAGCGAACCACTCAACTATTTGGTCGGGTGCTACCCGAACACATAGCGGCCGAAGAAGAACGTACACGCAGTGACGATTTGGTCGACTAGAGGTCAGCAACCGCGAGGGTTACTCGATGTGGATTGCGTCCCACAAGTACCATTGCTCGATGACTCCTAAACAGCCAACACTTGTTCTGCTTCACGGCCTCGGTGCAACAGGTCAAGTGTGGGATCCCCTTGTGGGGACCGCGGCTTGGACTGGGCGAGTCGTCGCACCCGATTTACCCGGGCATGGTTCCGCGGATTGGGCAGACACCTACTCCTTTGGATCAATGGCAGCGGAGGTTGCTGGGCTTCTTGACAGCGGCGAGGACTACGTC
>JASMKJ010000263.1 GCA_030749275.1 Acidimicrobiales bacterium | reverse complement strand
AATTATGGCGCACACCGATTTTGCCGTGCACGCCCCGACCCTTGAGCTAACAGTGCAGTTTCGAACTGATCCCAGAACATTGGAAATGAGTGACGACGCTTATTGCGTAGCGGTGTTTAGGCAACTCTCCGGTCGCGAGGGCTTTATCGACGAAACAGGCGAGATCTGGTCGCCTGACGGGCAACTACTAGTTCTTTCACGTCAACTCGCGGTCCTGCTTCCGCGGTCTGATGACATGGTCGGAAAGTGGGAATTTGTAGGTCCTCAGTTCCGTGGACGTTCGTGAATTAACGTCGAAGTCGTGATGCGTTGGCTCCTCCCTGCACTGATAGTGGCCATGTTGATTGCCGGAGCTTGCCGCGGCGAATCAAACCAGGCACCCCTTGTGGAAACTGAAGAAGCGATTACCGAATCCCTTGTAGAGGGGAGGGCGTTAGCCCCGTTTGACGGGACCGAAAACGATTCGGCGATAGGAAAGTTGGCCCCCTCTGCTACTGGCCGGGACCTGCTGACGGGTGAAATAGTTCACGTGGCACCGACCGAGCGGCCACTTGTCGTGGCGTTCTTCGCTCATTGGTGTCCGCACTGCCAGCGAGAAGTAGCGGCGCTCACCGAATGGCTTCTGGCCAATGAATTGCCGGGGAATATCGATTTGATTGCCATTTCGACCTTTGAAGCACCCGAACGTGGAAATCATCCTCCCGCCACGTGGCTTAAGAATGAGGGATGGAGACATCCAGTCATTCCCGACACTCCCTCCATGGCGGTGGCGGATGCCTTCGGCACGACATCAGTCCCATATTTCGTGTTCATTGAGGCCGATGGGACCGTCGCGTTTCGTATCAGCGGAAACCTTGGTCCCCGCGAGCTTTCTGCCGCTATGAAACGTCTAGCTGGCACATCGATCTAACGAATTCGAGATCCAAAAGAAAAGGAGGCCTGTTTTGGGGTCGCCTAAGTGCCACCCTAGAGCCATGCGCCTTCTCCCTATTTCGCCGCGACTGCCCAGTCGTGACCGAAAGGAAGGGTCGCGTTTTCGAGTTCGACGATCAGCGCGGGTTCGCGATTTACTTGGCCCCGACAGGGTCGGTATACGCCAAAGTTTGGTCGCTTTGGGCTTCAGCAGCGTCACTGCGGTCGTGGCGGGCGGTTTATTGGCGGCCATGACAGGAACCCTCGAACGATATCCAGGGCTTCTCGTCTTGGTGCCGGCGGCAATTGGGATGCGGGGCAACATTTTCGGAGCACTGGGGAGTCGGTTAGCGACTTCCATTCACGCAGGAACCTTCCGTATGTCCCGTCGACCCGAAACTTTGGTAATGCAGAATGTGTTCGCCTGTGGAGTTCTCTCTCTGGTTACAGCGGTGGCGTTGGCGGTCCTGACGAAAATCTTGTCGCCGATCTTTGGACTCGACTCTGTGATCGCGTTTACCGATCTATTGGTGCTGTCGGCAGTTGGTGCTTTGCTTTCTTTTGTGGTGTTGATCGCCGTGACCCTGGCCTTGGCTGCTCGATCGGCGGAGCGCGGGTGGGATTTAGACGACGTGAACGCGCCGCTCGTATCCGCAGTGGGTGATGTTGTGACCCTTCCGGCACTCCTTGTCGCCAGTTTTTTACTGGACATCACCGTTTTGTCAAAGATTCTTGCGACGATGCTGCTTCTCTTGACCGCCGTAAGCCTTTGGTGGAGTCGTCGCACAATGTTGGTCCTTGTGCGACAGGTCATGATCGAATCTCTACCCATTCTCCTTACCACTGGAATCTTGCTTGTAGTTGCTGGTGTGGTGATCGAACATGAACTATCGGCCTTTGTTGCCAATCGAGCAATGTTGATTTTGGTTCCAGCCTGCCTTGCCACAGCGGGGGCCATTGGAGGAATTTTGTCGGGACGACTTTCTTCTAAGTTTCATCTTGGCGTTATCGACCCGACCGCGATCCCTGGTCGGCTTGCCCGTCGAGACTTGATAGCGGGCCTAGCTTTCGCGTTACCCGTCTTAATCCTGAATGGACTGCTAGCTCAGGTAGCGAGTCTGGTGTTTGGGTTTGAATCACCCGGAACAGTTTCTCTGGTTTGGATTTCTACGATTGGTGGGACCATTGCCACCGTGCTTGCCGGAGCCATCGGCTACTACGGCACAGCACTTGCTGTGCGAGCTGGAGTTGACCCTGACACCTACGGAATGCCCCTCGTAACAAGTTCTGTGGACCTTGGAGGAGCAGCAGCATTGGTTCTCACGATCGGTTGGATGGGCTTGTCATGAATACGCAACGAAGGGCTTCTGTGAGCAAGTTTCGATCCCGGAAGTCTTATTTTGTTCCCTCAGCATGTTCCTATTGCCTAGCCTGTGAGACACGTCATGGATGACAAACCAAGGAATCTAAAGACCCTATTAGCCGAGTCGAAAGACGCCTCGGAGTTAATGGTCGATCTCGCCTACGCGGCTCTGTACTTCGACGACGAAGGAATGGCTGAAGCCGTGCTGGGTCTTGAAGAAGAGATGTCCGACCTTGTTCACGAGATGCGTTCTTTGGCCATGCTTGCAGTTCGCCACCCTCGCGAAGTGGACGGAATGAGTTCGGTGTTGCAGGTTGTTTCTTCGATTGAACAAATAGCAAACGCAGCAGTCGACATAGCCAAGATCGTGTTACGCAACATCGGTATTCCGCGGGCTTTGGTTGTTGACCTAGCTCAGGCGGCTGAAGTCTCGCACCGCCTCGTCGTTGCTGACGGTAGCCACCTAGCGAATCGACCTCTTTCAGACATGGAGCTACCGGTAGTTGTTGGCATGCGTGTTGTTGCTATTCAACGTGGCAGACGTTGGCTCACTGACGTTGGCGGGGACGAAATTGTTGAGGCAGGCGATGCACTGTTCATGAGGGGAGAACCGGCGGGTATCGTCCGGCTTCGAGAGCTCGCCGCCGCGGCTCCCTGGATACCTCCCGCGGCGGATACGTCAAGCATGTTGACTGATCTTGATCGGGCCGTTGACACACTGGTCGAAATGAAGAATATTTCCGAAACAGCCATCGGCTTGGCCTATTCGGCATTAGTCCTGCAAGATCTTTCGCTGGCGAGAGAAGTGCGTGCACTCGAAGAGCGCTTGGATGCAATGAAAGTGTCGTTACAGACATGGGTTCTTCGAGCGGCGGCCGATGACGTCGACCCGTCAGAGCTGCGTGGTTTGCTGCATCTAGCTGAAGCAGCAGAAGACATCGGCGACCAGGCACTTCAAATCGTTTCTCTCGTACTCGACCAAGAGGATGTCCACCCAGTATTGGCGCTGGCACTCGGTGACACTGACGATGTTGTGATCCAGGTTCCAGTAGCCCCAGGTTCAAGCGCCGACGATGCGACCCTCGGCTCGCTGGGCTTGGCCGTCGATCCGGGCTACCACGTTTTAGCTGTTCGTCGGGCTTCTGGATACATCTATAACCCAAGGAAAACGGTGACGCTGAGAGCTGGTGATGAGCTACTCGCGTCAGGTCCAGAAGAAGGCCGAGAGCGTTTGGCCTCCCTATGCGGATACGCGGTTTCGATAGACGAGGAAACCGGCATGGTGGAGCTCACCCCGGCTCCTTAATTTGGAGCTCGTATAGCTGTGCGACAAGCGCAGCGATTGCTAGCTTGGCTCTGATGTCGCTGTCGCTTCTCACTGTCCATGCTCATCCTGATGATGAGTCATCAAAAGGTCCCGGAACAGTCAATCTCTACTCCTCCCAAGGCATACGAACAACACTGGTTTGCTGCACCGGTGGGGAAGAGGGAGACATTCTCAACCCGGCGATGGATAGCCCAGAGGTGAAGAAGAACTTGGCTTCAGTGCGCCAAGCCGAGCTTGACTCGGCCGCAACGATCATTGGTTACGATGAAGTGGCCATGTTGGGCTACCGGGATTCGGGTATGCCGGACACTGAGGCCAACAGTCACCCCGAAGCCTTCTGCAACGCCGACTTAGATGCTGCGGTGGGAAGGCTCGTAGAAATCATTCGTCGCGTACGGCCACAGGTGGTGATGACCTACCCGGAGGTCCAGAATCGATATCCGCACCCTGACCATCTCCAAGTCACGGCGATCAGCATTCCTGCGTATGACAGAGCAGGGGACCCTTCTTGGTATCCCGAAGCCGGTGAGCCCTTTGAACCCTCAAAGTTGTATGCCCCGATGTGGTCAAAACAGAGGCTGTTGCTCACCCACCAAGCCTTTATTGACCGCGGCCTTGAGTCACCATACGACGACAAGTGGTTGTCCGGTAGAGACAGAGATGACCGCATCACCGCCATGATCCGAGTTGACAATTCGGTGAGAAGAAAAGCTTTGCTGGCTCACGGGACTCAAGTAGATCCTGAGTCACCTTTTTGGTTTGGATTGCCCGACGAAGTTCAAGATGCGATCCATCCGTATGAGGAATACATGTTGCTGCGATCTCGAATTCAGACTGAAGAACTTGAGGACGACTTATTTGCCGGGCTACGGGACCTGATCGGAGACACAGACTGATGCAGTTTCTCAGCGAAGAATTTGTTTCCCAATGGGCGACCATGCAGCGACCACTACTCGGTAAAGCAACAGGGCTTGTGGTTGTGAAGATTGATGGAGCCCCAGAGGGAAAAATCGCCATTACTGCTGAGCTAGAGAACGGACTAATCACCAACGCCTACCTGGGTTCAGGTCGCGGTCGCGACCTGGAACTGACAATTCCCTACGGACTAGCTACTGACCTGTTCCTACACAACGCTGATCCCGCAGCCGAATATATGAAGGGGCGACTCAAGATGAGCGGAGACATGGAACTCTGGCTTGAGTTGTTACCAGCGTGGCGGGAGCGGGCTGTGAATGGCGAACAATCTGACCTTGTTACCAAGACGGCGTTCTGATTTACGAGGCGAATGGTTCAGCCTTACGCTCTACATGCGTTGAATAATCGTTCCGGTTCCTAGACCGCCACCGCAGCACATGGTCACAAGCCCGAATTCTTTATCTGCGCGGTGCAGTTCGTGTAAGGCCTTGGTCATCAAGATGGAGCCGGTGCCTCCAAGTGGGTGTCCTAACGCTATAGCGCCACCATTAGGGTTCACAGTTTCCATCTTTGGGTTCATTTCGCGAGCCCACGCCAAGACCACTGAAGCGAACGCTTCGTTTATTTCGACCACATCAATGTCGCTCATCGTCATCTTGTTTCGTTCCAACAGATGATGGGTTGCTTCAATTGGGCCGGTGAGCATAAGCACAGGGTCGCTTCCAACCAAGCAGGTATCGACGACGCGACCCATCGGCTTCAACTCCTGCTCCTCGGCTTTTTCAGCACTCATCATCAGCACCGCCCCGCTCCCATCACTTATTTGTGATGATGCGCCGGCGGTGTGTACTCCGTCATCCATAACCGGGCTTAATTGAGATAAGGCTTCGAGAGTGGTTGGCCGAATGCCGCCGTCCTTTGATACAAGCTGCCTCTCTCCGGTATCGGCACCCTCCTCATCAAGCACCGGAACATCAATTTCCACTATCTGGGTAGCGAAGCGGTCCTCGTCCCAAGCGCGCGCCGCGTTGTCCTGGCTCCTCAGACCGAATTCATCGCACTCCTCCCGACTGATGTTCCACTTCTTCGCTAGAAGTTCGGCGCCTTGGAATTGAGTCGTGTACTCGTAGTGCTCCTTGTACCTAGGAGTTGCCGTAAGTTGACCTTTTTTGTAGGACGACCCCATTGGATTTCGAGTCATTGACTCGACACCGCAGCCGACAGCGCTATCAACAACACCCGATGCAACTAACCCGTATGCCAAGGAAATTGCCTGCTGGCTCGAACCGCATTGCGCATCAACAGTCGTCGCTGCGACGGACAAGGGCATGCCAGCGGCAAGCCAAGCGGTCCGAGCGATATTTGCTGTTTGTTCGCCTGCTTGGCTTACACAGCCGCCCACTACCTGGCCGATAGAGGCGGGGTCGACCCCGCTGCGTTCGATAAGGGCCGTCTGTACTTCACTAAGCAGATCAGCTGGGTGGATATTGCTTAAGTCGCCGCCGCGTCTACCAACAGGTGAGCGAACGGCTTCGACGATCACGATTTCTGACATGTACCAACCTTAGCCAGCACGGTGGCTCAAGGGAGATGTAATCGATATTGTCCTCTGTCAGGGCTACAGATTTGGTGGTCGAGAACCTTGATTGGGTTGGCTTTACGCGGCGTCCAAATCCACTTGAGGTAAGTGACGAGCACTGGCTAGGGCGGCTCTAGCGGCGGCGACCCCTCGTCGCCCCAGATTCCGAGTCTCGTAGTCAAGCTTGCGGTTCAACCGAGGTGACTCTTGCGGAGACAGTTCTATAAGGCGTAGCTGTGAAGTCATGGCATTAGTTTGCAATTGGGGTGGGACACTGAGACTGCTCTAGTAGCGAACTCCCATGTTGATGGGTAAGCAGCTAAATGATCTGGCTAATGTCGGTGTAAGAGTTTCGCTTGAACAAGGGATCAAGAAAACATGAGTTTCCGTTATGGCATCACAGTCCCGTTTGACGCCCCGTTGAGTGAGCAGCAAGAGCTGTACAGAGAATTCGCCGATTTGGGATACACAGACTTGTGGAGTTCGGAGGCGGATGGAACCGACGGCTTCACGCCGTTGATTTTGGCATCCCAATGGGCACCGAACATGCGTCTCGGCGTTGCGATCATTCCCGCATACACCAGAGGACCGGCATTAATGGCTCAGCACATCGCATCGATGTGCGAGGCGGCACCGGGCAGGTTTGTGATGGGAATCGGCTCCTCCTCGAATGTCATTGTCGAATCTTGGAATGGGATTCCTTTTGAAGAGCCATACAAACGGACTCGTGACATGGTGAGATTCTTACGTAAGGCTCTGACGGGCGAAAAAGTGACGGAACAATTTGATGGATTCGAAGTTCAGGGGTTCACTTTGAGACGAGTTCCTGAACCGCAGCCACCAATTCTCATAGCAGCCTTACGGGCAGGCATGTTGCGTTTAGCTGGTCGCGAAGGTGACGGCGCGATCATCAACTGGCTTTCAGCTGAAGATGTCGGCACGGTGAGGCCCTATGTTGAAGAGGGCGGCGCTGATAAGGAGATAGTTGCGCGAATATTTTGCTGCCCTAATCCTGATGCGGAAGTGGTAAGAGCCGGGGCTAAGCGTGCCATCGCCGCGTATCTCAATGTTCCTGTGTACGCCGATTTTCATCGATGGCTAGGTCGTTCCGATGATCTCGACGGGATGTGGACCTCATGGGCGGAAGGAGATCGAAAGGGTGCATTGGATGCCATTCCTGATCACGTTGTCGATGAACTGATCGTGCACGGTCACCCCGAAGAGTGTCGAGAGCATGTTGATCGATACCACGCTATGGGGGTAACGACTTCAGCTATTTCGATCATGCCGTTTGGAGACATCGATCCCATCCAAGCAGCTAGGGATCTGGCCCCTGCAGCCCGTT
>JASMKJ010000262.1 GCA_030749275.1 Acidimicrobiales bacterium | reverse complement strand
TCATGGAGATTTTCGGGGTCATTAATGCTTCTCCAGACTCGTTG
Source organism: Acidimicrobiales bacterium (assembly GCA_030749275.1). Lineage (GTDB taxonomy): Bacteria > Actinomycetota > Acidimicrobiia > Acidimicrobiales > Poriferisodalaceae > UBA6944. The sequence goes on along the minus strand of JASMKJ010000262.1, from coordinate 5,118 downwards.
GCGAAGTTCTCTGTTGTCTCCACTGAAGAAGAAGCAAAAGAATACGGCGCAGAGCTTCTCGCTCAGGGAGCCGACCACCTGGATATAGGTGCTCAGGCTTCTCACGGTGATGCTGCTTTTGTGACCGCCGACGAGGAGTGGCAAATCATAGAAGGACCTCTCAAAGGGCTTCTCTCACTCGGTGTCGATGTGGCCATCGACACCTGGCAAGTTGAAACGGCGCGCAGGGCGTTGGATGCGGGTGCTCAAGTTCTCAATGCAGCTGATGCGTTGCAGACAGAGGCAATGATGGAATTGGTAGCGAGTCGGGAGATTCAGGTTGTGCTGCCGTTCATGTTGGGTCCTGATCCGCGGCACCTAAAGCATGTAGAAGGCGACCCGGTCCAAGTAATGGTTGATTGGTTTGATTTGCAGCTGGAACGCGCAGAGCGGTGGGGGGTCCGGGAGCGTCTCGTGCTAGATCCTGGTACTGGGTTCGCTCCCGCTCATTGGGACTGGGAGGAGAGGTTTGAATATCAGAAAGCGATCTATACCGGTTTGGATCGGCTTCGACGGTTTGATCTTCCCATTTACGTACCTATCGCCTGGAAGCAGACCGCGGACAGACTCGAACTTATCGATCTGGTACTTGTTCAGGAAGTGGAGTATGTGCGGGCGCATATCCCTCAACAAATCCGTGATCGGCATGCTGCCATTCGTGCAGGCAACCCATTACCCACATCAGACACTTGGGAAGGCTATGAGTAAAGCCTCATCCAGGTATTGCTTCCAAACGTGCCCTTACATGTTTGTGATGAGGCGTTAAAGCTAACCAGTCGCGATCTTCTAAGTCGGTTAACTCATTCACAGCAACGCCGTGGATCTTGTGTTCGCCGTTCTCGTCGGGGTACTCCATACCGAAGCCATGAGGCAGACTCACTTGCCCCTCCATCATCGTGTCGGTGATATCCGCAGGAGCTTCGGCTTCGCCCCGCTTGGTGATCACTCGTACTCTTTGGCCATCAGTCACTCCCAGCCGGTCGGCGTCGACAGGATTGATTCGCAGAGCGCCATCTTTGTCCTTTTTGCGCCAGGAGGGATCGCGAATAACGTCGTTGACCGTGGAACCTCGATGTTCTCCAGCAGTTAATACGAATGGATATTCATCAGTAGGTGACGCAGGTTCTTCTGAAGCTAAACCGCGTAACTCTCCTACCAATTCTTCTATGTGAATATGGATCTTGCCGTCAGGAGTTCTGATTCGATCAAAACTGGTTGAATAATCACTGGTGCTAAACACCATGCCGGATTTGGCGTTAAGGAGCGCATCAAAGAGATTATTGGCGAGTTCGAGGCCGTCGCCTTTCACGCCTGCTGCCCTAATGGCATCTGGGAAACGCATAGATGCCTGCATAGCGGACCCAAACATCACCGCGGCGGGTGCCATTTCCCCGAGACTTTGTCCAAGAGAGCGGTATAGCGCGGTAGGAAGCTTGGCACCCAGATCCGGATTGTCCGTCGATAAACGCGTAAACGTTTCGATAAAGGCCTCACGACTTTCGTCAGCAGCTTCGGTCAGCTCCTGAAGGCCCTCTGGCTCTCCGCCCATCGCTTCTACGAGCCGGGCATGAATTTCCGCCTCGGGCAGCGTGTCACCCAGCGGTTCAAAGATCGGTTGGCGAATATGGAAAACGTTTGACGGCATCTCACCGGCAAAAAATGTCGCTTCTGGTTTTTCGTATTGAGAACAAGCAGGTAGTACGTAGTCGGCCTGGCGGGCGGTCTCGGTCATCGCAACATCGATAACAATAAGACAATCAAGTTTCGCGAACGCATCGCGGAACCGCTTCGAGTCGGGCAACGAATGAACTGGGTTCGACGATTCAACAATCATGCCCCTGAACCGATCCGGATGATCTGTATCAATGGCATCAGGTATGGCAGCGCAGGCCACTAGTCCACAAAGTAGTGGTGTGCCGGTTACAGGTTCGGTTGCGCCGTCCGCACTATGACCACAAATAGGGGCCAACCTATTAGGGATATTCATTCCTCCTTCGTTCCCAAAGTTGCCGGTGAGAAGGTACAGGAGGCGCTGCAGCCAACTGTTCAGTGTGGAGTGAGGCGCCATTTCGATGCCAAGGTCTTCTTCCGTGGCCATTGATCGGGCATTTGCCATGGTGCGAGCCGCCGCCCTCAACTCTTCCTCAGGGATCCCGCACTTTCGCGAGTAATCCGCGATATCGACCTCATCCAACAGCGGCTTAAGGTCACCCCATCCAACACATTGGTCGTTCAAGAACTTGTCATCCGTTAGTCCCTCCTCAACCATCGTGGAAAGTACTGCTGCTAAAGCCCATGCGTCTGTCCCTGGCTTTACCCGAAGATGATGGTCGGAGATATTGGCTGTCTCTGATATACGAGGGTCGAAGACAACGATCTTGCGCGTTTCGTCGTTCTTTATGGCGTTCAAAACGTTGCGAGCCTCAGGAAACCCGTGACTGTGCCAAGGGTTCTTACCTATGAACACAGCACAATCCGTGTGGTGAAAATCTGGGGATGCCCCAATATCTTGGCGGCCAAAGAATTTTCCTTGTACCCAATACATTCCGGTCTTTTCTTGAGCCAAAGCGTTACTCCGGTATTGCACGCCGAGAGTTTGTAGGACGCTCCGGGCATAGGCACCAGGGAAGTGGTTGCCCTGTCCGCCACCGCCGTAATACATAATCTTGTCGCCACCGTACGTATCTCGGATTCCCAACAGTTGGTCAGCGACCTCTTTGATCGCTTGGTCCCAGCTGATCTCCGCGAAAGTTCCGTCTTCCATTCTCTTCAACGGGGCCGTGAGACGGTCGCGGCCATTCTGGTAGTGGTTGACTCTCAAACCCTTCTCGCATGTGTACCCCTTGCTAGATGGGTGTTCCTTGTCACCCCGCACCCGAACGATCTCTCGACCATCTATACGTACTTCGATTCCACAGTTAGCCGAACACAGGACACAGGCCGTCTTGTGCCATTCCTTTGTTGGATCGGCCTCAGGGTCAACGGTGGTAGTTGCATCAATTTCGGCCACGGGTTTACTCCTTGTGCTGCTCCTATATTAGATGGATTTGAGAGGCGTCACCTCCGTGCAACGAAACGACACTCTGTGTGTTTTTTGTGTCCGGAGGTCTGCTCTCGAATGGCGCTAAGTTATTGGGACTAGTCGTGGTTGGAGGAGCTGCATATGCGTGTGAAGGTTGATGCTGATAAGTGCCAGGGACATAACCGTTGCTTTTCTCTTGCGGTAGAGCTCTTCGACGTAGACGAATATGGGTATGCGACTGAACTCGGTGATGGGCAAGTCCCTCAAGAGCTAGAAGAGAAGGCTCGCTTGGCGGCTGCCAACTGCCCTGAATTCGCTATTTCCATTGAAGAGTAGTTGGACAACATCAGCCATCGCGCAGAGCGCTCACCGAAAGGCCAGCTCCCCACGAGTTGCTTTCCAATGCGAGCAACATGTCAACCAAATTGTTATCTCGAATTCTTTCTAGTTCGCGAATTGTGTGATGACCTGATTGTGCGTCTGACTGCTCACTAATTCGGTCAATGAGTTCGTCGGTTAGTTCCGGCGTATCGGTTAATTTTGACCACGGCCACTCCAAAGAAGGTCCGAACTGTTGGATGAAGTGTTTCATGCCGCCCTCACCCCCGGCTATTCGGTAGTTTTCGAAAAGGCCCATCTGGGCCCATCGCAGCCCAAACCCGAACCGGATAATGTCATCGATTTCATGAGTTGTGGCTACTCCATCGTTGATGAGCCACAACGCCTCTCGCCACACGGCTTCCAAAAGCCGGTCAGCTATAAACGCATCGATTTCAACTCGGACGTGGACAGGTTTCATCCCCGCACTCTCGTAGAACTGAATTGAGGAGGAAATGGCTTCACCACTAGTTTGGTTGCCTCCTACTACTTCAACCATGGGTAGAAGATAAACAGGGTTGAACGGGTGGCCGATGAGGAACCGTTCCGGGTTCTCCATGTCCTCTTGAAGTTGAGAAGGAAGAAGCCCCGAGGTTGAAGATGCGATCAGTGTCGACGGTGGGGCTGCTTTCTCTATTTGGTTTAAGACATTCTTCTTTGCTCCCACGTCTTCCGGGATGCTCTCTTGAATTAGAACGGCATCTTCCGACGCCTCTTCGACTGAATTAGCGAATGTCAAAGAACCCTCCTGTAGTGGAGCAATACCCATTCGTGCCCACGAATGACGAGCGTTGTTTAAGACTTCAGCAACTAAGCGCTCTGTTGCTTCGGCCGGATCATAAACGGACACATGAGAGCCACGTAAAAGCCATCTTGCACTCCATGCAGCACCAATGACTCCAGCCCCGATGATCCCAACACGATCAGGTTGGGAGGGTTTCTCTAGGGAGCCCATTTCGTTAATTCCAGCTTCTCGCGAACTTGGTCTGGGCCGATGACATCAAAGTTCATCGCCTCAAGGATCTGCTTGGCCCTAGCGGTAAGGCTTTGATTGGTGGCTAATTCGCCTCGATCCATGTAGAGGTTGTCCTCCAGGCCGACGCGGGCATTACCTCCAGCCACCGCGGCTAGAGCGACGTACGGAAGCTGATCTCTGCCAAGGGAAAAAGCTGAGAATGTCCAATCTGAAGGAACGTTATTGACTAGTGCCATAAAGGTGTTTAGGTCGTTTGGAGCACCCCATCTAACACCCATACACAACTGAACCATTACCGGAGCATCAATCAGGCCTTGATCCACTAATGCTTTGGCCTCCCACAATTGCCCGGTATCGAACACCTCGATTTCAGGACGAACCCCAGCGGCTTGTATTTGACGAGCCATCTCAGCGAGCGTGTCGTGGGTGTTTGTGGCGACATAGTTACCCTCACCGAAATTCATGGTCCCGCAGTCGAGAGTGCAGATTTCTGGACGCAAAAGCCTTACATGGTCAAGACGTTCAGTAGCGCCAGCCAAATCAGTCTGGTTCGAGTCGAGTGGCAGAGGTTCCTCGACTGATCCAATGACGAGGTCGCCGCCCATTCCGGCAGTGAGATTGAGCACGACATCTGTGCTGGAGGCTCTAACTCGTTCTACCACTTCTTGGTAATAGTCGACCTGGCGATCTGGGTCACCCGTGA
>JASMKJ010000261.1 GCA_030749275.1 Acidimicrobiales bacterium | reverse complement strand
AACCGTGCGTTGTCCAAAATTCGATACAGGGTTTCGTCGGGTAGTTCGTCGTCTGTGAAATCTCGCGCAGCGAATGTGGTGCGCATCACGTCATACAGTTCCATGTCTTCATACTTCCACGAGCAGCAAGCCTTGTGTCGTCCTATTGGATTAACCCGTTGTGTCAGGGTGCTGCGTCGAAGAATTGTGTGAAGCCGTATCTCGGGTATGGACCAACAACAAGTTGTTCAAGCACCCCTACACCTTGGGAGGAACCGTCACGAACTCGAACTACCTCTTGAATGTGAATGTTTCCCGGGGCGAGGGGATCAATTTCCTCTAGATCCCAAGATTCGCTCGATATAGCTAATTCACCCTTCCATTGCCCATGGCCCCATTCCGGATGCCCGTAGCCCATGCCTTTCATCAGAATCGATTTGACAGGCTCGATCTCTACTTCAATTTGGGTTGAATTCGAGAGTCCCATGGTGAGATGTCCGCCCGCTACTCTGCGAGTTCCCGGGGTCCACGAGAAATCGTGGCCGACCGAGGTAAAGCGCTCAATTCTTGGTTCCTCGACACCTGGTATCTGGGTCACATCGGCGTAAGCGGGCAGCCGGAAACCGTCCCAGTGCCAGACTTCGTCATTGTCTCCTTCGAATATGCCTATGTGGGTAACGTGATCTGACCAGTGCAGCGGCGCCCAGAAAAACTTCAGACCCTTAGGTGCTAACGGTGCTCCTGGTGGTGCTGGGTCTCCTACAGGTCGAATGCCCCATGACCGATCTTTCGTTCCGTAGGTATGTTCCGGGTCAACGGCGATGGTTTCGTTGGGGAGTTGGAGTTCGCCACGCCAAAACCCGAATTGGTTCATACGAGTCGAGATCATCCAGCGTCCGATTTGTTCCGGGGTGAGCATCTGGTGATCTTCTGCGAAGTGCGCCGTCCTAGGAATCCATTCGAGGTCAGCACTGATGCCTGTTTCGTTGTCATCGAGAACTACCCGCAGTGTCTTCATTGGTTCTTGAATTTCGATACGGAATGGCCCGGTACTCATATCTATGGGATCGTCCGGCGCTCTTCGAGAGGCATGAAAGGAATGCTGCTGATTTCCCTGAGCCACCGTTAACGAGCAGTCTTGTATGCGGAGGTTGGGGTATCGGGCTGAACTGATTCCGAAATACAGGGAGCCGTCTGCGGTGTAGCCGTTAAAGAACGAGCGGTCGTACGCGTTCCGGTCACTTGTCGCCGAGGTAGTTATCGGCCGTGACGTCTGGTGTATATAGAACTCGTCGAAGGAACTCAGCAACTTCTCCACCTCCAAGTTCGTTTGATGGTCACTGTTGCCGTCCCAACATAGGCCTCGCCTTAGCTGAATGTGACATGAATCATTGCTCTTCCGGACAGCGACTGAGGCGAAGAAGTGTTCCCTCAGAATCCGTCAACAGAAAATCTAACTATCTTCGGGGTTAAGTGTTCTCTGGGGAGGTTGTGATGGCTGGGGTGTTAGATGGGATTCGCGTATTGGATTTCGGTCGTTTTATTGCCGGACCGTTTGCTGCCACCATCTTGGGTGATCTGGGTGCTGATGTGATTCGCATCGAAAGAATTGACGGCGGGGAAGACCGCTGGACAACTCCGGTCACCTCCGATGGTCAAGGGGCATTGTTTCTCCAGGTCGGACGAAACAAAAAAAGCGTCACTTTGAATCCGATGAAGCCCGCAGGTAGACAAATAATGAACGCGCTAGTCGAAACAGCGGATGTGGTTGTGGCTAATTTGCCTCCTGATACACGAAAGCAAATGGGTCTTGACTACGAGTCCCTCAAAACAATTAAGAACGACATCATTGTTTCAACCGTGACCTGTTTCGGTTCGGGAGGCCCATTCAGTGATCGTGTCGGTTTTGATGGTCTGGCTCAGGCGATGTCCGGGGCCATGCACATGACCGGACCTGAGGGGCAACCAACGCGTAACTCGACGCCGTACGTGGATTTCTGCACTGGCTCTTTGCTGGCAATGGCAACCCTTGCCGCTTTGCGGCACCGTGATCTCACAGGCGAGGGTCAGGAACTTGAAGGGGCGTTATTGAAAACTGCAATGACCATTGCGAATGCGACGCTCATTGAACAGGACCAACTTCACATCAATCGAGAGGCCTCGCACAACCAAGGGCAAACCGCCGCCCCCTCGGACACGTTCGCCACTTTGGATGGCTTGGTGCTGGTGTCGGTGATCGGTAATTACCAATTCGCGCGATGGGCAAAGCTTGTCGGTCGACCCGAACTGGCAGATGACCCGAGGTTCCAAAACGATGAGGGTCGAGGAAATCATCGAAATGAAATCTGTGGGGTGATGTCAGACTGGTGTGCTGACAAATCGACTGCCGAAGTGTTGTCTGCGCTCGCGGATCTCAAGATTCCAGGGGCTCCTGTTTTAAAGCCTCAAGAAACTCTTGATCATCCACATGTACAGGCGCTGGGGTTTTTGGAACGGCTCTCCTATCCCACCGCAGTCAAGGATGTCCCGATAAGTCAGTTCCCGGTGTCGATGACCGGCAGTCCGGGAACTATCCGCCATAGATCCCCCGAACTGGGTGAACACACAGATGAGGTGTTGACTGAGCTTGGCTTTAGCTCTTCGGAGATCGACGATTTTCGTTCAGATCGGATTATTTGAGGTGTTGTCATGGATTTCGTAGATGTCGCCAGAACTACTTTCGCCGCAAGAGAGTTCACAGACGAAGCGGTGCCCGACGATGTGTTGTATCGAATTTTTGATACGGCGCGTTTTGCACCCAACGGCGGTAATCGTCAAGGTTGGAAGGTCATAGTGGTTCGTGATGAGAACACCAAGAAATCTCTTGGTGAGTTGTGTTGGTCGCCTATGAGGGTGGCCGCCGCTCAAACTCGCGCTGGGGAGGTCTACTGGCAGTCTGTGACCCCAACTTCGGTGGATGTTGCAGAAGCTGCTGCCGATGATTCGTTACCGATTGCTATACCCATGTTTCAGCATCTTGAGAAGGTGCCGGTTGTTTGCATCGTTGTTGTTGATCTCAACGTGGTGGCCTCGATGGATCAATATTTGGAGCGTGTCGGGGTGGTGAGTGGCGCTTCGGTTTACCCGATGGCTTGGAGCGCACTGATGGCAGCACGCAACGAAGGTTTCGGTGGGACATTAACGACTCTTCTTGCGGCCCAAGAGCCAGCTGTTCAGCAACTTTTGGGACTTGAGTCATACGAGGCTGTGTCGGCAATGCTCACTATCGGTCGACCGCCTAAACAGCTTTCAAAATTGTCAAGAAAACCGGTCGAAGAGTTCGTGTTCCTCGAACATGCAAATGGGGAACCGCTGACCGGCTGAAGATTTCCTGAAGATTGGCATCGGTGCGCACATTCTTACCTTTGGGTGCGGCATAGTGCCTCATGGGTTCTTCTGGGCTGGTTAACTCATGGCGGGTGGCAGCAGCATTGATCATGTTAAGCGGTTCCTCCTGTTCGGATGTCAACATCGACTCTCAACCGACAATCTCAACCACCACCGATCAACACTCAGACGACCACTCCCATCAAGACACCACCTCCGAAACAACAGCACCAACCACCACCCAACAACACTCAGACGACAACCCCTCCGCGTCAGATGAACTAGGGATCACTTATTCGGGTAACTATGAGATATCTGACCCGAATTTCGGAACGCAGACGACGGTGCTTGTGTCCAATGGGATACGCCAGATAGTCACGAATGCCTTACCTGATCATGCAACTGGACATTTTCCCAATCAGGGCAACCCGAACGCGATTTCCGCCCAATCATCCACCTATCAGTACCCGGCGGATCCGATCTACACAGGTACTGCGCGAGACGTCCATGTCCCGGGAGTCGCCATAAACGGTGTGAAGTTTGAACCTGGGACCGCTGAGACAGTTTCTTGTGTAACTGGAGAAACCTACCGAGTTGAGGGACTCCAGGATCGCTTTGATCTTGGAATGGATTTCAACAACGCACATGTCCAGCCCACGGGCGCATATCACTATCACGGCCTATCTGACTTGCTCGCTGAAACACACAAGCATTCAGAATCTGATCTCGTGCACGTCGGGTTCGCGGCAGATGGCCACCTGATGTACGTCTCACTGGCAGACCGGTACGAATCGAGTTACCGACTGTCTGGGGTGCTGCGTAACGGGACTAATTGCACAGTTAGTTTGGGTGGCGGGCAGGGCCCAAACATTGCCATCGAGAGCTCCAGCCCTGACGGTACCTACACCTCCGATTGGGAATACGTCGACGGTCTAGGTGATCTTGACCAGTGCAACGGCATGTCAATTAACCAACGGTACGGGTATGTCATCACCCGAGACTTCCCGTTCATCAGCAGATGCCGGATGGGGGAATTCACCGAAACGCGACAAGGTGGTCCTGCGATCGGGGGATCGCAGCCAGGACAAGTCCAAGGTCAACCCAACTTGACTGTTGCGGCCGCATTACTGGGAGTCCCTGAAGAAGAACTCCGCGCTGCTTTGGGCCCGCCTCCACCCGATATCAAAACGGCCGCGGACACCCTCGGAGTCACCGCAGCGGCGCTACGACAGGCGCTCGACGAAAGCCGTTAACGAAACTTCTTACGAAGGGACAACCCGCTCATCTACGAGCGGGGAGCCGAAACGAGCCGCTGTCAGTTGCAGCATTCGATACCCGACACCGGGAAGCTGAGAGTTGGATCTCTTCGATCTGACCGGGATCGGTGTCCGCTGCTTTAACCTCATTCATACTGAGATTTGAAAGGTGCTTCTGAAATGGCTGAACGCGATGCCGGTAAGACCGAGCACATCGATGCCATAACCCTGGCAACAGTGAACATGGCCGAGTCGATTGAATTCTACGAAGCCCTGGGTTTCGCTGTCTCTTACGGCAACGCAGCCAGTTCTTTCGTCACGTTGGACTCGGGTTCTTGTTTCGTGAACCTGTGGCAAGTCAAGCAAGAAGAACTCCCGTCGGGTTGGTGGGGTCGAGTAATTTTTCACGTGGATGATGTTGATCTGGCGTACCAGCGGGCGGTTGAGGCAAAGTTCTCTCCAGAAGACGAACCCGTTGATGCGCCTTGGGGCGAAAGGTTTTTCGCTATCCGAGACCCCTCCGGTCATGATCTCAGTTTCGCCAAGAGGATCAATACCTAGAGCGTTGTGGTGAGTCGTGGCCCCTGATTCAGACAACGATCGCTACGCAGGATTCCCCCCGGGGTTCTTCAGCAGGGTCGACCACTCCCCAGACAGCAACTTTTACTTGGAACCGCGTTTGGTTACCCACATCGACGATGAGGCGATTACCGCAGTTGGAGTTCTTTATCGAGAACTCAAACTCGAAGGCAGGGTCCTAGATTTGATGGGTTCCTGGGTCAGCCATTTCCTTGAACCACCAGACGAGTTGATGGTGCTCGGTATGAATACGACCGAACTAAGCAACAACGAGCACGCGTCCTCATGGGTGCGACACGATCTGAATCTTGACCCCCAACTTCCCTTTGGAAATGAGAGCTTCGATGCAGTTGTTTGTTGCGTGTCAGTGGATTATCTGGTCCAACCCTTGGAGGTGTTTGACGAAGTGCGCCGATGTTTAAGAAGTGGAGGGGTATTCGTAAACACTTTCTCCAATCGATGCTTCCCAACTAAGGCAATTCAAGGCTGGGGACAAACCGACGATCGTGGCCATGTGGCGATTGTTGGCGAGTATTTTCGGCGATCAGGCGGGTGGATGGATCTTCACGCCGAACTAAGAACAGAGACATCTGGCCTAGGTGACCCTCTTTATGCTGTGTGGGGATACAAAGAATGAGGCCGCAAGTGACGGAGTGGCTGGAGGGTATTGTTAGCCATTCGGAAACGGAGGAGTTTTGACAGGAGAAGAAGCCAAGGAACTCGTGCGACACATCATGGAGGATGGGTTCAACAAACAGGATTTGTCCGTTGTGGAGGCATCATTTTCCGAGGACTATGTGCGCCATGGTTATGGTGGTCCGTCCGCTAACTCTCTCGCTGAGCACATTGAGTCTCTCAAGGCCTACCACGCTTCATTAAGTGATGCTCGATTTGAGATTCAGCAAATGGTGAGCGACGGCGAGTATGTGGCCGTCAGATACATCTTGAGAGGCACTCACACCGGCACTTTCATGGGAGTGCCTGCTTCAGGTAATGAGATCGAACGCCACGCTGTAGCAATTTTCACCGTTGCTGATCGTAAGGTTGTCGAAGGGCACATTGTTAGCGATAGTGGCGGATTACTCGAACAACTACGGGGCGAGTAACCGCTCGGATTGCGGGCGCCGTTACATTCAAATCTTCCACCAACGCTGCCTCACCTCGCACCACGAAACATTGACCTGTAAGCGATTGCGATATCTACAGCAGTACTTGAACTATTACGTCTAGCGTCTACTCGCATGGCTGCAAGAAGCGGTGCTGATTATCTGAGTGGGCTTGTTGATTCAAGAGAGATTTGGGTTGACGGTGAACGCGTTACTGATGTCACCACGGATGCACGTTTTCGTGGCGCGGCTCAAGCCATCGCCGAACTCTACGACCTCCAACTCGATGTCGAGTTGATTGACGAAATGACCTACAAGTCACCGACAACTGGCGATCGGGTGGGGTTGTCTTTCATCCAGCCTCTTTGTCGCGAGGATCTTGAAAAGCGCCGCGGAATGGTGAAACGTTGGATGGATCACACTTCTGGCATGTTTGGACGGTCCGCTGACTTCATGAACATCATGGTCACGGCTCTAGCGATGTGTTGGGAGGATTTCCAGCGTGATGAGCGTCCCTACGGCACCTATTTGAAGGACTACTACGAAGAGATTCGCGAGAGGGACCTCGTCCTCACGCACACTCTGGTGACTCCTCAGTATGACCGGTCCCGACCTGTAGAAGAACAAGACAACGAAGTAGCCGCACACATTGTTGAAGAAAACCAATCCGGTTGGATCGTGCGTGGCGCCAGAATGGTCGCAACATTGTGTGCGCACAGCGACGAAATACTTGTTGCACCATCGAGCTACCTACCTACTAATGCTGACGCAGAGAAGTTTGCATTCTGTTTCGCTCTACCGATCAACACGCCCGGTATGAGATTTATCTGTCGACCGTCGTTAACTCCGATAACGGCCGCATCGGCAATGGACCATCCGTTAAGTCAGCGACTCGACGAGATAGATGGCACTGTCATCTTCGATGACGTTTTGGTTCCGTGGGAACGAACTTTCATTTACCGAGATGTCGAAATGTGTAACGGGTTGTTCAATCGCACTGGTGCGATGGAACAAGTGATGCACCAATTTTCAATAAAGAATCTCGCGAAGGCCGAATTTATGATGGGTCTGGCCTTCCAGGTAGCGGAATCGACGAATGCGGATCAGTTTCTTCATGTTCAGGGCATGTTGAGCGAATTGATTGTCTTTACCGAACAATTACGGGCTGCTCTTGTGGCAGCAGAAGCGGACATTGTGGAACGGGAGAACGGATTCGTGTATCCGGCCTCTATGCCTCTTTGGACTGTTCGTCAGACATTCCCCCAAAACTTCCAACGCATGTGCGAAATCATTCAAATTATTGGTGCCGGAGGGCTCGTTGCGACGCCCTCGTTCGCTGAGCTTGACGGACCTCGCGCGGATGATGTTGATCGCTATTTCCAGAGCGTCAACGCAGGTAGCAGAGACCGCGTCCGCTTATTTCGGCTCGCGTGGGATGCGTCCTCGTCCGGATTCTCAGGCCGCCAGCAACTCTACGAGCGCTACTACTCGGGGGACCCGGTTCGTCTGGCGGGGGCGTTGTTCAACATGTATGACAAAGCTCCCTTCAAAGAACGGATCGACCAACTTCTGGACCGACTTGAAAGCACACAGGAGTCACATGACACCCGTTGACCTCGTCCAGAGCCCCGCTCAGCTTTCCAACAACGACGGCAATTACGATGGGAGATGATACGGGGGGCCAAATGGTCGACATGACGCTGTTCACCGGTGAACGATCTATGGCTGGATACCGCTTGAACAAGCTGTCGGCGAGTCTTATCGATCCGGACAACAGAGCGGAATTTCTTGCCGATGAACATGCTTATTGTCGTCGTTTCGAGTTGACGGCTGAGGAAACGAAGTTAGTACTCAACCGGGATTGGACGGGGATGGTGACTGCCGGCGGCAATGTGTACGTGTTCTTGAAAATTGCTGCCACGGTCGGTTCAAATCTCTTGGAGGTGGGCGCAGAGATGCGCGGAGAAACTCTCGACCAGTTCATGGCGACCCGCCCACCGCAAGAAGGTTCAAGATAATGGGTCAAATTGTTGGTGGAATCGGCGTCAGTCATGCTCCGTCTCTCGCCCGGGCATACGACCAAGACAAAGGCGACGACCCCGAATGGCGAGACATTTTCGAGAGCTACAAGCCCGCGGCCGAGTGGCTTGAAGCATTGCAACCTGATGCTCTCGTGATGGTCTACAACGACCATGTCAATCAATTCTTCTTTGATGCCTACCCAACGTTCGCGTTGGGTGTCGCGGAGACCTTTGCCCAAGCCGACGAGGGGTGGGGGAAGCGACCATTGCCGGACCTTCGGGGTGACACCAAGCTCGGCTGGCACATAGCAAGAAGCTTGGTGGCAGACGAGTTCGATCCAACTATCTGCCAAGAAATGGTTGTCGACCACGGGGTTTATTCAATCTTGCCGTTTCTTATGGCACCTCCATGGGAGACACCGATCACCCCCTTGGCTGTAAACGTCATTCAACATCCCTTGCCGACCGCCCGGCGATGTTTCAACATCGGCGCTGCCATAGCACGTGCCGTCGAGTCTTACGACGACGCTCGAGTCGTGGTGATAGCGACTGGGGGAATGTCCCACCAACTACACGGTGAAGATTTTGGTCATGTAAGCCCAGGTTGGGATAACGAGTTTTTGGATTTGCTTGAAACCAACCCGGCCGCGTTATGTGAGCTTGATCATCTGGAGTACATGCGCCGCGGGGGGGCCGAATCAGTTGAAATCATAATGTGGCTTGCAATGCGGGGTGCCATGGGGACACAAGTTAGAAACATCCACCGAGCATATTTTGCTCCGCTGCTTACCGGCTACGGACTTGTTTGCTTCGAGCCCGGCTAAGCCAATGCTTTTGTTCTTGCCAGCGAAGAAACCGATGCCCAACCTCGGGGGATCTTGATGACCCTCATTGCGCGTGCAGACCACGTGGGAAGTCTCCTCCGTCCCCGTTCGGTGACGGAAGCTTGGGCTGCATTTGCGAAGGGTGAACTAGATGAAGCAGCTCGGCGCTCCATCGAAGACGATGCAATCAGCGTGTCCGTTCGACGCCAAGAAGACACCGGCATCGGTGCAATCACGGATGGTGAGTTTCGGAGGGACGTGTGGTGGTCGGGCTTCATACCATATGTCGAAGGAATCGAACTCTTTGAAGCCGAACAGTCACCTTTTGCTAACAACGCTGACGAAGCAACTGTTGCCTACGTCCCAAAGCTGGTCCGTACAGCGGGTCTGTTGACGCATCCCGGAGCCGCGATCATGGGAAGGAACTACACCTATATAGCGGACATCACGAATTGTCCTGTCAAAGTCACGATCCCTGCTCCTAGTCGTTTCCATTTTCAGTATGGCGTTGACGCTATTGATGAGGTGTTGTACCCCGACCGGGACCAATTTTGGGATGACGTTACTGCGGTTTACAAGGCAGAAATCGCAGGCTTGGAGCGCTTGGGATGCACTTTCATCCAGATTGATGATCCGATCCTGAGTTTCTTTTGTGACGAAACCGCAACGGAGGCCATGCAGGCCCAAGGGGAAGACCCGGCCGGTCTTCTCCAGGAGTACATCAACGCAACCAACGCAGCTGTGGCGGATCGTGCTGATTCCACAGTCGTGGGTCTACACATCTGCAGGGGTAACGCAAGGTCAAACTGGGCGGTTTCCGGTGGTTACGCAGCTATCGCGGAACAGGTCTTTCCGCGGCTCGATGTTGATGTCTTTTTTCTCGAGTTTGATGATGAGCGGTCCGGCGACTTCGAACCCTTGCAGTTGATTCCAGCCTCAACGTCAGTTGTGCTTGGTCTTGTCACAAGCAAGCGACCCGAACTGGAATCACCAGATCTGTTGAAACGTCGCATAGACGAGGCAAGCCAGTACGCGGATGCGTCTCGACTTGGAATTAGTCCTCAGTGTGGATTCGCCTCAATTCTTGAAGGCAACCTCCTGACTGAAGAAGACCAGTGGACAAAGCTTCGATTGGTGTCGCAAGTAGCGCAAGACTACTGGGGCTCGTAGCGGACCCAACAAGTCACACTCAATGCAGAGGGCTGTATCCCGCTGCACCGTTCAAAGTACTTCTCAGCCGAGCAGCAAAGAGTCAATCTGACGTGCCTGCTCAATGGCGTCTTCCGGGTCAATACCCCACATCGGAGGTTTGACGCATATCGAAGTGGCATGTCCGGCTATTTCTTCGATTTCTTGGCCCACCTCATCGGCTGTTCCGCATATAGCGAAAGTTCTTGCCGCGTCGAGGGGAACCAAGTCAATGCATTGATTGAGAGGCACCGAGCGTCGAGCTTCCACAAGAGTGTCGAAGAGGTCACCGAAACCATGTGCTTCGAAGTAAGAGCGATAACTGGGGATCGATGCGTAAAAGGCTACGTTTCCGCGTGATCGCCGAGCTGCCACCGTCTGATCGGGGTCGATCGAAGCTGTCAACCAAAGCTGCACGTCAAGATCATCGAACTCTCGGCCCGCCCTCGAAATGCCTCGGTGGAGAGCAGGTAGTGCCCGCTCTTCGAGCCACCAGCGGGACCATATTGAGTGCCCTATGAATCCGTCTGCGCATTCGCCGGCCAGCTCACATAGTTTTTCGCGCAGCGACGCCACCCATATTGGGACAGCTCTGACGTTGGGGCCAAAGTTTGGGTGCAGTGCTTCGAAGGACAACTGATAGTGCTCCCCCTGGTAGTCAGGGATCGATGAGCTACCACTTACCGCTGCATCGAAAACCAGGCGCAGAATTTCTATTACTTCCCGGGTCCGGGCGATCGGTGGACGGAAATCGTGGCCGAAAAAATTTTCTGTCCATGTCTGAGGCGCAGTGCCCAAACCAAGGGTGAACCGCCCATTGCTGATCTGGTCGAGTTCAAGGGCGGCGCACGCCGTTTCGAACGGCGATCGGACAAAAGCCATTGCTATGCCTGTTTCCAATTCAAGCGAGGTTGTGGAAGCCGCTGCGACCGCCAAACTGGCCCACGGCGGCCCGTATACCTGATTGCCAATGACTCCCGCGTATCCGCGTTGTTCCAACTCTTTGCTTCGAGAGACGATGGTCGGGGCGTCCCCTCGTCCGATCGGGGCCCAGCAGTTCAGCACAAATCGGATCCTTTAATCACGAAACCCCATTTGATCTAGTGAAGTGATGCCCAATCAGCTGGATTCATCGACGTCCGCGAACTAGACGGCCGGGCCGAGCCCCTGTGAATTCGTCATCCAGTCTCACAATTTCGCCAGCAACAAGCGTCGCCTTATAGCCGCTGGAGTCCTGCAATAGACGAGGTGCTCCCGTAGGAAGGTCATATGTCATTTCAGGAGCGGAAATTGACAGGTTCTCGTAATCGATGACGTTAATGTCGGCGCGTTTCCCAACTTCGAGCGTGCCTCGGTCACCAAGTAAGCCATAAATTTCAGCCGTGTCATGAGTCATCAATTTCACCGCAGCCTCAATCTCCATCTTGGGGCCATTGGTTCGATCCCGAGTCCAATGACTCAGCATGAATGTCGAGGTGGACGCGTCACAAATCAAGCGGCAATGCGCTCCGCCGTCAGAGAGGCTCCAGAACGCCCCATGATGATTTAGGCGTTCATAGGTTGGATCGAGAGTGTGTTCCGCGAAGTCCGCGAGGGGAAAGAAAATAAGCCCTCTCCCGTTCTTCGCTAAGAGAACTTCATACGCGTACTCGTATGGGTCACGGTTTTCTCTTTGAGCCCGAGCTGCTACCGAATCTTCGGGCTTCGGTTCATAATCAGGGTTGTTGAGTAGCGGATACATTTTGTGAAACGCGTGCGCGACATCGTGGTTGAAACGTCCGGTGTACCCAGTGGTCTCACTGAGGATTTGTTGTTTGACTGACTCTTTGGAGAGTTCTTCCACAAGTTCGGACAGGGTGCATCTTGCTGACAATTCCAAATATGTTGGGTGCATCTTGAACGGGTGAAGTGATGTTTCAAGTCCAAACAACAACCCCGCTGGTCGACCAGCTACCTGCGCTATCACTCTGCCGTCACCTTCGATGGGAGCCGACGAAAGTTCGAGAAGGTCACGCCACTGTTGCGGGTGGCGGTCTGCTTGGTTGAGCGCGTAGGTGACGGTCAACCCATAATCATTCGCAAGAGTACGCATCCAATCAATATCAGAGCCGAAATTGCCTTCGAGGCCCCCGAGCCCAATATCCGAAGCGACTTCCACAACACCTCCACCCGCGTCAGCTACGGCTCTCCCCAGGGCGATGAGTTCTTC
>JASMKJ010000260.1 GCA_030749275.1 Acidimicrobiales bacterium | reverse complement strand
TTCCCATTCCACAGTCTGATAGGGGTCAACGCCAGCCCCACAGAAATGAGGTTGGAACCGGTGAGGGGAAAGCGAGGCCGACTGGTCAGATGTAACGGTCATCGTTTTCTCCATTGTAGGTGGTTAAAGAGGCGAGGTTTGCGGCGGGCCGGAGGCCAATCCAATGGGTGTAGTTCCGCTTCGCCCTGACCTCGAAGCTTGGAACTTCTTTGTGCACCAACAAACGAAAACTCCTTAAGAGTCTCCGGTACATCGGGTGCACTCCTTCCGCTGGTTGGTCGCCCAACCCGCCGCGCTCATGAATGTAGGAAGAATTGCTTGTGGACCGATAGAGGGATAACAAAAAAGTTCTGTGGGTGAGTTGGGGATTTCTTCGGGTAGTTCTACACACCGCAACGGATGCGCACGCGCGGTGGTTAAGCGACATTGACGCCCTTCTTTGCGACGTGGAAAATTTGTTGTCCTTCGTCACCGCAGTTAAGGCTGTGAACTGGGGAAATAGTCGCTCGGGTGTCTCCTGCTTTGCCCACAAGCCTCTCTGAGTGTGACCATGCCCTTCACACCATCGCCCGCATCTGCCTTGGGTACCTGTGGAGAACCACTGATTGTGGTGAAGGACATCTTTGGCACGATTTGGGGGTTTGAGCCCCCATTTGGCAGTTGGCCGTGTCAACATCGAGGAGTGCATCAGATCTTCCCACCACCAGCCACCGAGGTTGATCCTGGCGACGTGTACCACGATGAAAGACCGTTGGTCGGAGACCGGCCGTGGCTGATGGTGAACATGGTGTCCACGATCGACGGCGTGACAGACGTCGACGGAGTGTCCGCTCCTCTTGGCGGCCCTGGGGATAAGGACATCTTTGGAACCATTCGAACTCTCCCTGACATAATTTTGGTTGGAAGCACAACCGCTGTATCTGAGCGCTACAACCCTCCTTCGACCAGTGTGAGCACTAAAGCCAGGCGACTCGCGAACGGGGCGTGGCCCGTAGCACGCATCGCGGTTGTAAGTGGACGACTCGACTTTGATCTGACCCTGCCCATGTTTCAGAGACCAGCTCAACGACCCATCGTTGTAACTACCGTTGATGCTGATCCCGTCAAAGTGGAAAAGGTGAGCGAACACGCTGATCTGATTCAGTGCGGGAACACTTCGGTCGACTTGCCGCAAGCACTGCGTGATATGGCTGGACTTGGGGCTCACCGGGTGCTGTCTGAGGGAGGGCCGTCGCTCAACGGCGCTTTGCTCCGAGCGGGTCTGATTGATGAAGTGTTTTTGAGCGTCTCCCCCCTGATGGGTGGCGGCGACTCTCGGGGTATAGCTCGGGGCGACATCCCACACATTCAGGAACTCATCTTGCGACACGTATTGACTGAGGATCATTTCTTGTTTCTGAGATACAGCCGGGCAACCTAGTCCTCCGATACTCGCTGAGTAGTTATTCCTCTACGGGAGGACCAGAGCCTGTCCTGCGATGAGTGAGTGGCCGTTGTTGATCTTCGCTATGCGGTCCACTAAAGGTCGAATGTCACCCGTCGGTTGCAGCTTCCGTGCGATCGACCACAGGGTGTCACCTGGTTTGACAATCACAACCTGCCCAGCAGCTAGTGATTGACCAGCCGCACTCTCAAACACCGTCTGAACTTGTAGCGACTGTTCTTTTGAGGTGCCGCCGATTACCGACCCGACGGCACCAACCAATACCCATAACAAAGCTGCTGCGATAACCAGGCATACGACGCGACGTCGCCAGTAAGTAC
>JASMKJ010000259.1 GCA_030749275.1 Acidimicrobiales bacterium | reverse complement strand
CATGACAGCCGATGATAAGAGCTAGTACAAGGAGGACAAGGTGACTCGATCAATTCAATCGGTAGCAGTAATCGGCGCAGGCACGATGGGCGCAGGTATCGCGGCAGCCAGCGCAGCAGCTGGGTGTCAGGTGCTGATTCTTGACATGAACATCGAAACTGCGGAGGCCGCTTTGCAACAAGTTGACGAAGACGCTCGTCATCTTGTCACCGCGGGCACCGTTGACGCTGACCTTGAAGCGGTGAGCGAATACGACTGGGTCTGTGAGGCGATAGTCGAAGACCTTGCGATCAAAAGAGATTTGTTCAGTCGTTTAGAAGAAGTTCGAAAAGACGGCTCAGTTATCTCTTCGAATACTTCAGGTATCCCTCTCAGACAGATCTCCGAAGGGATGACCCCAAGGTTCTGTTCCGATGTCGCAATTACCCACTTCTTCAACCCTGTCCGAGTGATGCGACTATTCGAACTTGTTCCCGGGGATGACACAGAACCGGAAGTGATCTCCGCTTTCGCTCAGTTTGGTGCCGACCGACTAGGTAAGGGAGTTGTACACGCCAAAGACACAGTTAACTTCATCGGGAATCGCATTGGCTGCTTCTTCATGCTGTCGGGCTTACACCTCGCAAAGCCCTTCCTCGGGGAGGGGATGAAACAAGAAACGATTGACTCGGTTCTCGCGGCACCCGTTGGACTTCCCCCGACAGGTCTCTACGGTCTCATCGACTTGATCGGCTTAGACGTGATGGAGCTCGTAGGCAAAAACCTGGCGGTCAACTTGCCTGAGGCTGACTCGGGCCATCAATACACAAACTTTCCGGCTACTGAGCAACGAATGCATGACGCTGGTCAGCTTGGACGAAAAGCCGGAGGCGGCTTCTACAGGCAGACCAAATCACCCGACGGTGAACGTTTCAAAGAGAGTTTCGACCTTCTAGATGAAAGCTGGCGACCTGCGGAAGCTCCAAGCCACGAAGGAATGCCAACTGAACTCGGTGAAGTAATTTTCCAGGACTCCTTAGAAGGGGAACTTGCATGGCAGGTTTTTGGTGGAACCCTGAGGTACGCAGCGGGGCTAATTCCAGAGATTGCCAACGATGTGGTCAATATCGACAACGCAATACGCTGGGGCTTTAACTGGGTTCACGGTCCGTTCGAGATGCTGGACCATTTAGACCCACAACGGGTCATCGCCCGTATTCGCTCTGAAGGCGGTCAGATCCCCTCCATGCTTGAGGTTCTTGATCAGGCAGGAACCAATTCGTTTTACCGCAGCGAAGGAACGGAGTACCTCGGTTTAGACGGTGAATACCATGCCATAGAAGATTCAACCAGCTGAGAGGCGTTTCCTCACTATTGCATCGGACATCTTCACAACGTCTCGCATCTCGTAACTGTCGTGAACCCGAATCACATCAATACCGGCGCAGATTGCCTGAGCCACTGTAGCCGCAGTGCCAAAGAGCCTCTCTTCGACCTCGGCACCCAGCACTGTTCCAA
>JASMKJ010000258.1 GCA_030749275.1 Acidimicrobiales bacterium | reverse complement strand
CTTCGATTTCAAACTCGGTGTTCCACTCTCAAAAATTGATTCAAGCGAGATTGAGGCCAAGGTCGAGTTAGCTGCATCACTTGGGGTCGACGAATTGATACTGGCCGCACCAATTCCCACCAAAGATTTCGCATCCCATTTGGGAGCGGTTGCGGCCGCTGCCGGTTTGACCTAACTAGAGCTCATCCCCTGTCGGTGGTGCAGCTTGTTCATGGGCTTTGACAATAGAAACCCTATTGGCGACTCCCATGACCCGATCGTTCCAGTCAAGAACTGGGAGGAGATCTGTGTTGCCGTTCTCCAACATCTGCATTCCCTCCTCAAGAGTTGCACCGGGATGAGCAACGGGATGGTCGTCTCGAAGGATTTCTTGCACTGTGGAGTCGGGAGTCTCTTGGATCTTCAGTTCCGCGTCCTTTAGATATGCGACTCCCTGGAGTGCGCGGTCAGCGCTAACGACGAGCAGCATTTCTTCCCGACCCCGTTTCATGATGTCGATTGCATGGCGAAGAGAAACTGTTTTTTGGGTAGCGACATACTTAGCTTCAGCGGCACCCACAAGTGAGACTTGACTCATCAGCTGATCATCGCTCAGTGTCGCTGACCCCAGAGCATCTTTGCGGCGAAGCTTGACTTCATAAATCGAATCTTTCTTTATCGCGGTGTACGCAACGGTCGCTGCTGCGCACGCTGCCATCAGGGGCATTATCAGTCCAAAGTCGTTGGTCATCTCGAACACAATGAAGATGCTCGACATCGGAGCTTGAGCGGCTGCTGCGAAAACTGCTGCCATTCCCACCACTGCATAGGCGCCGGCCGGTGCGGTGGACTCGGGGAAGAGCTGGTTAACAATTTCCCCATACGCGGATCCCAGGAGGGCCCCGATGAACAGCGAAGGCGAGAAAATTCCTCCCGAGCCTCCCGAACCAAGAGTCAAAGCAGTGGCGAGCATTTTCCCTAACAGCAAAAGCAGCAAGAACCGAAAAGCGAACTCCCCGGCAAGAGCTTTATCAATACCTCGCAAACCCGACCCCAGCAGGTCAATCGAGATAGCTCCCAAAATACCGACCGTGACAGCGCCTATAGCTGGACGCAGGTCAGCAAGCACCGGAAGCGCATCGAATCGATCCTCAACGAGATACAAGAGTCTGACGAAACCAACCGCCACAATGGCGGCGACAACCCCCAGAAACGCGTACAGCAACAACTCGGTCGGATGGATCAATTTGTGTACCTCAGCCGACAAAACTGACTCGTCACCTACAAGGACACGCCATACCGCGTTCGCCGCGACCGCAGAAATCACTACTGTCGAAAAGCCTCGTGCTGTAAACGACCGCAATATGACTTCCAACGCGAAAAACACGCCAGCTAGAGGGGCATTGAAAATGGCGGCTATGCCCGCGGCTGCTCCCGCCGCTACAAATGTTGAGCGCCGTCTGTCTGACATTCTGAATGAACGGGCGAGGGTGGAGCCCAAAGCTGATCCGATCTGAACGATGGGGCCCTCCCGACCCGCTGAACCTCCCGAACTGATGGTCAACGCTGAGGCTACGGCTTTGACTGATGCCACTCGGGTACGGATTCTTCCCCCCCGACGGTTAACCGCCTCCATGACTTCTGGAACTCCGTGTCCCCGAGCTTCTGACGCGGCACGCGTGACCAACGGTCCTACGAGGAGGCCTCCGATAACAATTCCAGGCATGTACTTGAATGGTCCGAGGTCATCGGCCCATTCAGCTAGTCGACCAAAGACTTCTTCATGCAAGAAGTCGATCAGATAATGGAATCCGACTGCAGCTAAGCCACCCGCGAGCCCAACGATTAACGCCATGAACGCGAAAGTTTGATTTTCGGTTAAACGAATTCCCGCAAGTTGTCGGCCAAAGGTTCGAACTTGGAAAATTTGTCCAAGTACAAATCGAGTGCGTCGGGCCATTAATGGAGGACCGTAGTTGTTCTCTTATTGCTCTGCTCCATTAAACCCCAAGAAATAAGCCTGAAATTATTGTTAAGAGCCCTTAACATCTTCCGTCGCAGGTAAGACAAGATCGCTGATAGGGTCGGGGCGTGGCTTATGAACCAACGGAACACCATCCCGCTTTTGAGGAATACAGCGAGGCCATTTACGAATTAGCTGAAGATGGGTTACCTGTCATCCAAGCAAGAATTTCAGAACGCCTTGAGGTGTCCAGACCTGCCGTCAGCGAGATGGTGAGGCGAATGGAACGCGAAGATCTGGTCAACGTCAAAGCCGATGGAGAGATCACCCTTACCAGCGACGGGCAGGATCTAGCAACCACGATCGTGCGTCGGCATCGACTCGCCGAGTGCTTCCTCACCGATGTTCTCGGCCTGAATTGGACAGATGCCCACAGTGAGGCGGGTCGTTGGGAGCACGTGATTTCACCAACGGTCGAGGAAGCGATGCTTAAAGCCCTAGGAGATCCAACGACCTGTCCTCATGGAAATCCAATCCCCGGAAGTGGTTACGAGGAACCTCATAACGCCGTAGTCCTATCCAAGATCGACGCTGGTGATCCCTTCACCGTGGTTCGTATACCTGAAGAACTCGAATGGGAAACCGGTCAACTCGAATTTCTCGAAAGTAGTGGCCTAATGCCCGGCCGTTCGGGAGTTGTCCTTTCTTTTGCTCCCGATGGAACCGCGACAGTTGACGTCGGCGACAACCCATTTGGGGTTGGCGGAGCAACTGCGGAACGTATTGTCGTGACCCCAGGCGCATGACAGCATCCGCGGCGCGCGGGGTCAGGATCTCGGGCCTCGGCCACTCTTACGACAAAGAACCCGTACTAAACGATGTTGCGCTCGAAGTTGGGCCCGGTGAATCAATCGCCTTGCTCGGGCCAAGTGGATGCGGCAAAACGACTCTCTTACGTCTGATTGCGGGTTTGGAAAAACCCTCATCCGGATCAATTCACGTCGGCGAAATACCAGTAACCGGACCCGACTGGGTTCCCCCCGACCGACGACAGGTAGGCATGGTGTTCCAAGACTGGGCCCTTTTCCCTCACCTAAATGTCGCAGACAACGTCGGGTACGGCATAGCTAAGTCGCCCACAAAGAAACAAGAAATCGCAGCGGCACTAGAGATGATGGAACTCAGCGATCTTAGTGAACGGATGCCCGCCACACTCTCAGGGGGCCAACAACAGCGAGTCGCTCTAGCACGCGCTTTGGCTCCTAGGCCAGTCGTTCTGTTACTCGATGAACCCTTTTCGAACCTTGACACGAACCTACGCACGGAAGTCAGGACAGAAGTTCGTCAACTGCTGAGCGCCCTAGGAATCACTTCGATATTTGTCACACATGACCAAGACGAAGCATTCATCGTCGGAGACCGCGTAGCCGTGATGCGCGAAGGACACATAGTGCAAACCGCCACACCGTACGACCTCTACCACAATCCCGTTGACCGTTGGACAGCCGAGTTCGTTGGGACGGTCTCATCTGTATCGGCTACAGCCCAATCTGGGACAGCTCAATCATCCATAGGTTCCTTAGCTGTCAGTCCGAAACTCCAAGGTCCTGTCGACCTAATTTTGCGACCCGAACAGCTCACGCTTGAAGCGGGAGGTGATGCCGAAGTCCTTCTCGTCGAATACTACGGACACGACACCCTTGTTTTTGTTGAGTCGGGCGACGACCAGCTTCGCGTCCGTTGCGGACCTGCCACCAACTATTCCCGTGGCGATCGAGTGACGGTTCATTTCGTCGACACGATCGCGTTGGCGTTCGCCAAGGAGTGAAACACCAACACTTGCTATCGCACGCAAGTGGGGGTTACCACCGGAAAGCATTAGGTCGACCGCTACCTCAGCGAAGCGAATGGTTCGCCTCGGTTACGTTGCGAAGCTAATCACATAACTGCAATGGGGTTTAAGAAAATATGTAAAGCCCGCTTTACATCATTGTTAAACATGATCTATGGTCCCTTGTCATGCAAAGAATCAGTGTTCTAATTTCAACAACGTTGATCCTGCTCGCGACAGCATGTGGGGGTGCAGATCGATTTGAGATCGATGGCCTTGCAGCGGAAATACACCCGGGGGAATGCGCGGAAAAATCCGATGAACGGGTGACGATCTATTCAGGACGCAAAGAGAATCTCATCGATCCGGTACTTCGGGCATTCGAATGCGCCACGGGGGTAAACGTCGAAGTCCGGTGGGGTAAATCTGCGGAATTAGCAATGCTCATCAACGAGGAAGGCAACCAAAGCCCCGCGGACGTTTTCTTGAGCCAATCCCCCGGACCGGTCAGTTTCCTCGAAGCCAAGGGATTCTTAGCAACACTGCCGCAGACAACGCTGAACCAAGTCACATCGCAAAATCGGTCAGATGCAGAGACATGGGTGGGGTTCTCGGGCAGAAAGAGAGTGCTCGTCTACAACATCGACGAACTAGACCCTTCAGACCTACCGTCTTCAGTCTTTGAATTAACAGAAGAAAGGTGGCGGGGCCAGGTCGCCATACCCGCAACCAACGGTTCGTTCATGGATTGGTTCACCGTATTTCGTAACTATCACGGCGACGACGTGGCGACAGAATGGCTCAAGGGCATGGTCGACAACGATGCCCGCTACTACCCAAATAATCGCTCAATTGTCGAGGCCGCAAGTCGCGGGGAAATCAAAGTCGGACTTGTGAATCACTACTACAACTATCAGGAGAGTGCGGCTGGCGGCTCCGAACACCGAGCCGAAAATCACGACTTCGACGACAACGACATCGGCTCACTCCTCATCATCACGGCAGCGACGATTCTTAACTCCACCGAAAATGCCAGCAACGCTCAAGCGTTGGTGGATTACCTGCTGCGTTCGTCGGTTCAGCAATATTTCACAGATCAGACGTTGGAATACCCCCTCGCGGCCAACATCGCACCTAATCAGGTACTTCCTCCTCTAGCGGCACTGCAGATCGGCTCAGTCGATTTTGATTCACTGGGTAGCGGACTCGACAAGACTTCCCGGATCATTGAATCAAGCGGTATTCAGAATCAGTGAGGAAACACAACACCCTCAGGGGTCTACGTGTTTTCGGGCTAGTCACAGCAATCGCCTTCGCATTTCCCGCTCTGTACCTCATTTGGCGAAATTTCACATCTGGTGCTGATCCACTTGGCCTGTTGTTCAACAACCAAACACTTCAACCACTTTGGCGGACGATCTACCTCGCGTGCTTAGTCTCTGTATCCGCAGCATGCCTCGGGACAGCTCTGGCGTGGTTGACAGCTAGAACTGATCTTCCATTTCGGAAGCTGTGGAGTGTTCTACTTCCCGTCCCGCTCGTCTTCCCCACCTTCATTGGGGCAGCTGCGTTCATTCGCGCGCTCAGTCCGGGAGGTCTTGCTAGCGAATGGCTGGCTGCCTTTGGTGTACATCACACACCCCAACTGCGCGGACTGTTTGGCGCGTGGCTGGTACTCACATTCTTTTGCTACCCATACGTTTATCTGCCGGTCAGCGCTCGGCTCAAACAATTACCAGGCTCGTATGAGCAAACGGCACTTCTCCTCGGAGACACGCAACCCCAAGTGTTTATCCGGGTCGTACTCCGTCAAATTGGGAGTTCCATAACAGCAGGAACCCTGTTGGTGTTCCTCTACACCATTAGTGATTTTGGGGCAGTGCAGCTGATGCGTTTCGACACTCTGACCAGAGCTATCGAAATGAATTACCTTGCTCGACCACCGATCTCGTTCGCAATGAGCCTCATTTTGCTCGCTCTCGCCGCAGTGGTCGTCGTATCGGAAAGAGCGGCGAGTCGTCATCTCCCCGACATCCGAACTCATCAAACCCACCACGCCCTCAGATACGAACTTGGATCGTGGAAAGTTCCTTCGTTACTTCTTGTCATCGCGACATTCGCAATAAGTATCGTTGCGCCGGTAGCCGCTATGGCCGACTGGGCACTTGGGGGCACACTTCGAAGCGAC
>JASMKJ010000257.1 GCA_030749275.1 Acidimicrobiales bacterium | reverse complement strand
GAAGATATGCCGGTACCCGTTTGCATGTTGGACTCGTCGCCATTCACCACCAGGTAGGTCATAGACGGCTTCGCCAATCCATTCGGGTTCGATAGATAATTCTTCTAGGTCGTACACGATGACGTCCGCGGGGGCACCTTCGCGAAGCATTCCGCGATCTTGAAGACCGCCTGCATGGGCAGCCAACGTGGAACCACGGAAGTGAGCTTCTTCGAGCGTTATTGCTTCTGTTTCGCGAACCATCCACGCCAAATAGTCGGTAGTCCACGCCCCGCCTGTGAAGAACTTGGTGTGGGCTCCTCCGTCAGAGACACCCGGAACGGTGTACGGCGATTCGGTGATCGCGCCAGCCATGTGATCGACGTTCCACTCTGGCCCTTCTCCGAGGAACTCTGTCTTTAGGTCGGTCATGATTGACAAATCGAGCATCACGTCGATGTAATGCTTCCCCTCTTCTTCCGCGATGGCTCCCAAGCTTTTACCAACGTACTTTTGCATGTCCTCGCGACGATTCACACCCTGGACAACAAGTCGATGAGCAGGGCCACCTACCGCTATCTGGGTTTGGGTGAACAAGCTGTTGGCCTCGTCCTGTTCTGCTTTGATCCGCTCGCGTAGAGCGGGATCTTGCATTTTTTGGATTTTCTCGGGAATCGTTCCAGTTGTCGCTTCGCGCCAAGCGGGGCTGGAATCGTACAAATTCCATTCATCTAACGAAAACGCAAAGCCTGTGCGAAGCGTTGCGGCTTGTCCAAAAATTCTGAGGCCCTCGTCTTGGGCCTTTTGGATCCATTCAAGGCGTTCCTGGTGAGTCCGCGGGTTGCGTTGACTTACAGGCACAACGTTGTCGATGATGGGGCGTTTACATATTTCAGCCAACTTGCGTTTGAATGCTAGGTCATCAGCATCATTGGGATTTGAACTTGTTGCTTGGGTTAGCTGGATAAAACCTTCATCGCGTTCGGCTAGAACTTCGGCCAAGCAAAATATGTCGTCATCAACCATGGTGTCGGTGACCATCGGCGTTCCATCGAAATCGGCTTGAGTTGAGTTCGGTCCTAGCCGTTGTATTGAGAAGCCGCAGAGTCCCGCATCCATCCCTTCATGAAGCAACCGTTGCATTTCTTTTTGTTCCGCGTTGGTGGCGGGCCTGGTCTTTGCCTCTTCGAGGCCCATCACGTAGATCATCAACGAGGCCGTGGGCATGTACTGGAGACAGTTCACGCCCTTGGGTGCCCGATCAAGACTGTCAAGATATTCGGGAATAGTTTCCCAATCCCAGTGAGGAAGCAGCCCTTCTTGCATTGAAGCCAACGGGATGGCCTCTGTTCGAACCATTGTCAACATTGAACGCTCCCGAAACTCGGGTTTGCATGGAGCGAAACCAAAACCGCAGTTACCCAGCACCACAGACGTAACTCCATGCCAACTGGATATGGAGCAGTAAGGGTCCCATCGAATTTGGGCGTCGTAGTGGGTGTGTAGGTCGATGAAGCCTGGGGCTACGATCGCCCCGTCGGCATCGACGACTTGTTCAGCAACCCCATCAGCTCGACCGCCGATGCGGGCGATTCGCCCATCTTTGATCCACATGTCACCTTGGAATCGAGGCACCCGCGTGCCATCCACGATGGTGCCATTCTTGATGTGAACGTCGTAATCAGTACCCATGTTTCCCCCCGGGTCTCTCGCCACCGGTCACCCTCAGCCAATGAGGGCAGCCCCGCTGTTGAGGGGAGTCTAATTTAAGGATTAGACCTGGGTTGGATTTGGGTCTTTATCGTCAACGATTCCGCAACGGCTCGTAACTCGGTGCCGCTTCGGTTCCCGGCGGGGACAGATAGATGGTGACAGCTCCGTCGAGTTCAAACGCGGGAGGTGGACCCTCGGGTATTTCGCCATAGAGGTACCGTTGTCCCCCGTTCGCGAACTGCCACATTCCGCGGCCGTCGCGATCGATCTCATCGAGGCCTTCGACGGTCGGATCCCACCAAATTTCCGAAATGTCATCGACGCCGTGATAGTCGGGTTCCTGTGAATCTGGCCACCGTTCTGTATCACCGTAGGACAGACTGGGGGCTGTCAGGGCGCGTCTCGTAGGGTCTGCGACAAATAATGCTTCGTTGAAGCCTTCAATGGTCAGTTCCGGTCCGACTGCCTGAAGAACTGCATAAAACAGCCCTGGTGCGGGATCAATTATCCCAATGTTGTCATTCGCTCGCGGAGGCTCCCCGTGGAACCACTCATAGAGGAAGTGTGAAGAGGCGACACTTCTGTCGACACGGGCACTCAGGTTCGAAACACCAAAGGCGTGTGACCACTGTTCTTGGTGGTATGTCCGAGCGAAGGCCGTCGTGTCCACCAGAACCGATCCGGTCACAATCCATTCTGGCCAATAATCTTGTGCAGCTGCCTCGTTGGTGAAATCGCGAGGGGCAATAGGGTCACCGCTAAAGATGACCGACGTCACCCCGGCTTCCTTCATTCTCGCGATGATCGTCCCAGCTGACTCTTGGAGAGTTGCCGGGTCGAGAATGTAGGACTGCGATTCGACAATTTCTACGCCGTATTCCCCAAGGAGCTCTTCGAACTGTGCGTTGGAGTCAACTGAAGCTCGGCTCGCGAGGTTCCATATTCGACCGAATCTTCTCTCTGTATCGTGCATGGAGGAATCGCCGGCGTGAATCGCAGCGTCCCCTGCTAATCGCTTTCCGATGTATTCGGCCACCAGCATGTTCGACTGTTGTGGCCCCTTTTCTAATGTGTAAGCGAGTCCTGGCCGTTCGCGGTAATAGTCGGGTGTCTGCCCGGGACCACAAGATATGCAAGGTATTCCCCTAGCGTGCAACTCCTCAGCAAAGGCGTTGGTAAGGGTCGGGCCGCCGATCACCATGAAGGGGTCGAGTTCTTCATCCACTTTGACAGCGTCTGCTCGTGCTGCGGCTGCATCGAGAATATTCCCTGATCCGATCATCACGGTTAAATCAACACTTCGCCCGTACGTCTCGTAGTACGTCTCGTAGTACTCCAATAGTCCGCGGATGGTGTGCTCATCATCGGCTGTGGTGTCGTCGTTGTATATGGCCGATGTGAGGTACGCCATAACCGGGTCTACATCTTGTGAGAGCCACCACACGATCCGAATGCTGTCTTCTGTAACTCCCCGGGCCGTAGCCCCGCCGTTCCATCCCTCATAAGGGGCTGCGCAGGCACCGGCGAAGAAACTGGGGATCGCTAAAGTGCCTCGCGTCGTATCACAACGTTCTCCCCAATCAATTTCAAGGCCGAGTTCCTCGGCCCGTTCGAAGAACATGACTCCAGGCCTGAAACCTGTATCAGAACCCCAATCTGTGCCAAGCGGTCTGGGAGCTGCTGTTGTCGGAGCAGTCTTTTCAGAATCTGTGGTGGCGTCCTCTTCTGTATTCCCGTCACTTGTTTGAACGTCTTGTTCGTCGGAGTCTGCTGTCTCTGTCGAATCAGAGATCTGAGAAACTTCTTCTTGTCCGCCGTTATCGTTCCCCCCTGCCAGAACAATGACTAACACCACAATTACCGCCGCCAAGAGTGCAAACAGGGGGCCGAATCTGCGAAGCGGAGATCCAGATGATGGTGGT
>JASMKJ010000256.1 GCA_030749275.1 Acidimicrobiales bacterium | reverse complement strand
GCTGTTTTATGACACGGTGAAGGGCGGGGATTACCGCAGTCGCGAGGCAAATGTTCATCGTCTGGCAGAAGTGTCGGTCAATATCATTGACCAAGCAGCGGCTCAGGGCGTTCCCTTCGCTCGCGAATATGGTGGCCTCTTAGACAATCGGTCATTCGGTGGAGCGCAGGTCAGCAGAACTTTCTATGCCCGTGGCCAAACAGGACAACAACTCTTATTAGGCGCTTACCAAGCACTCGCGAAACAGGTGGCCGCCGGTGGCGTGGAGTTACACACCAGAACCGAATTACTTGACGTAGTTCTCAAAGACGGCCGGGCATGTGGCATCGTTACGCGAGACCTCATTAGCGGAGAAGTAGTAAGCCACTCAGGTCATGCTGTTGTGTTGGCAACCGGTGGTTACGGCAACGTTTACTACCTCTCCACGAATGCGATGGCATGCAACGTGACTGCGGCATGGCGAGCTCACCGCAAAGGCGCATTCTTCGCCAATCCCTGTTACACCCAGATCCACCCGACGTGTATTCCAGCGAGCGACGAGTTTCAATCCAAACTCACTTTGATGTCGGAGTCGTTGCGAAACGATGGGCGTATTTGGGTGCCCGAAGCATTTGACGATGCCCGCCCGCCTGATGAGATTCCCGAAAGCGAGCGGGACTACTACCTCGAGCGCAAATATCCGGCCTTTGGCAATCTTGTCCCCCGAGATGTCGCTTCGAGAAACGCGAAGACAGTTGTAGATCAGGGTAAAGGCGTTGGGGCTCTCAAGAACGGTGTCTACCTGGACTTCGCAGCCGTAATCGAACGTGATGGCGAAGATGTTGTCCGCGCCAAATACGGCAACCTCTTCGACATGTACGCAAACATCGCCGGTGAGAACCCCTACCAGGTCCCCATGCGCATCTACCCCGCAATTCACTACACAATGGGCGGTGTATGGGTTGACTACAACCTGATGACCACCATTCCGGGCTGCTATTCCATCGGTGAAGCCAACTTCTCCGATCACGGAGCCAACAGATTGGGCGCATCCGCTCTAATGCAGGGTCTCGCTGACGGCTATTTCGTTCTCCCCTACACCATTGGCGATGACTTGGCCGGAAGACTCGGCGAATCAATCGTACCAACAGACGACCCCGTCTTCGTTCAGGCCGAGGCGGCAGTTGCGAACCAAGTTGATCAATTCATATCGATTGGCGGTACTCGTTCTGTGGATTGGTTCCACAGAGAGCTAGGAAAAATCGTGTGGGATTACATCGGCATGGAAAGAACCAAGGAGGGTCTCGAAAAGGCGTTAAGTGAAATCCCTGCCCTAGAAGAAGAATTCTGGAAAGACCTTCGTATACCAGGATCAGCGGCGACGTTGAACTCGAACTTAGAAAAGGCAGGTCGCGTCGCTGACTTCTTTGAACTCGCAAAGCTCATGGCCCGCGACGCACTGGATCGCGAAGAAAGCTGCGGAGGACATTTCCGAGCAGAGCATCAAACCGAAGAAGGTGAAGCTCAACGAGACGACGAGAATTTCGCTCACGTTGCCGCTTGGGAATGGAACGGAGCAGATTCAGTTCAGACTCGTCACGAAGAAGAACTCGTATTCGAAAACGTTGCCCTCACCCAAAGGAGCTACAAGTGAGCAAAGAGCTCAACCTTACGCTTCAAGTTTGGCGACAGAACGGTCCCGACGAAGCCGGCCATTTTGAAACCTATAGGGCCGAACAGATCAGTGAAGATATGTCGTTTCTCGAAATGTTGGACATCATCAATGAGCAACTTGTCGAAAATGGTGAAGTTCCGATCGAGTTCGACCATGACTGTCGCGAAGGCATCTGCGGTACCTGCAGCCTAATGATCAATGGCCAAGCACACGGTCACGCAAAAGCAACAACTACTTGCCAGCTGCACATGCGCAAGTTCCAAGACGGGGACACCATCGTGGTCGAACCTTTCAGGGCTCGAGCGTTCCCAGTGGTCCGAGATCTGGTGGTAGATCGGAGTTCTTTCGATCGAATTATCGAAGCAGGCGGCTATATCTCGGTCAACACAGGAGCTGCTTCAGATGCCAACCTCACCCCTGTCCCGAAAGAAGCCGCTGACACCTCGTTCGACGCAGCAGCATGCATCGGATGTGGGGCGTGTGTAGCAGCCTGCCCTAATTCAGCAGCGCAACTATTCACTTCGGCCAAACTCGCGCATCTGAATCTCATTCCACAGGGCCAACCGCAACGATTCGAACGAACCGAGAGCATGGTGGAAACGATGGAATCGTTCTTCGGTTCGTGCACCAATCACGGTGAATGCCACGAAGCGTGCCCAAAGGAAATCAGTCTTGATTTCATCGCGTTTATGAACCGTGACTACGTAAAAGCCAAGGTCAAGAACCGCAAGCTCGCGGGCCAAACCTGACAAACAATCATTTCTGTTCGTTTGCCCACCAAACATCAAGCCGTTCAAGCACCGCTGATTCCCCCAAAATTCCTTCAGAACGCTTAAGTTCAAGCAAGAACTTGAGGGCTCGCCCCACATTTGGGCCCGGTTCAATACCGAGGTGAGCTATAACCCGATCCCCATCGATTTCGGGGCGTTCAGCTTTGCGGGCATCTTCGCGAGCAAGTTCCCCTATTCGTTTTTCGAGCTCGTCGAGTGCTTCGTGGAGGGCCGCTACGCGACGGGGGTTCCGAGAAGTGCAGTCACTGCGAACCAAATCGTTGAGATCCCCGAGGAGCGCTCCCCCGTCTCGCGCATAGCGACGCACCGCGCTATCACTCCATCCCTCCGTATAGCCCTTGAACCGTCCCGAAAGGAACACCAGTTGCGCCACTTCGCTGGTCAACTCCTCCTGGTAACCCAACTTTGGCATGCGTTTTCGAGTGATTCGGGCGCCAACTGCTTCGTGATGCCTAAACGT
>JASMKJ010000255.1 GCA_030749275.1 Acidimicrobiales bacterium | reverse complement strand
AAACCCCATCTTCAACGAAATAGACCACTGCAGGGTTCTTCAATCTGACGCGGAGTTTCGGGCGTCAGCTGAGCAAGAAATAATGCTGCGCAAAAATTACCAAGCCCACGGAGCCTGGGATTCGCTAGATCGTAGCGAGGCGTTGAACCACATGGGCTTTGCAAGCCAGTTGATCTTCCCGACAATGCCCAACACACTTCTGGAAGTCATGGAACATGAAGCCCCACCCAAGCTCACCTACGACACTGCTTCAGCCGCCAATCGGGCACAAATTGCTTTTTGCAGCAATGACCCACGTCTACTCCCAGTCACCTATATCCCGCTTCAAGATTTGGTCCTAGCGGCCACCTCCGCTACCGAAGCAATTGAGGCGGGCGCGGCGGCACTGCTGATCCCAAACCGGATGCCTAAAGACCATGCCCACAGCCACATAGCTTTTGACGCTATTTGGGCTCAGGCTCAAGAGGCGGGCATACCGATCGTCATGCACGTCGCAACACCGGAGTTGGTCATGCCGCCTCAACATAGAAATAACGGTCTACCGCCCGAACCGGACTTCCACGGGGGAGGAGAGAACTTTAGATCAGTGTCATATATGGCTATCTCTTCTGCCCCGGTTCAAGCTCTTACGATGCTAATTTTCGACGGCGTTTTTGAGAGATTTCCAAATCTCAAAATGGGGGTTATAGAGCTTGGGGCTGCGTGGTTACCATCGTTTATGCGACAACTCGAAGCTGCTTTCGACGCGTTTGAACGACATGAGCAGCGTCTCAAGATTCTGCAACAGCGACCTTCGGAGTACGTCAAACGCCAAATACGAGTGACGCCATTTCCTACCGAACCGACTCGATGGATCATCGAAAACACTTCAGACGAAATTTGTATGTTTAGTTCCGATTTTCCGCATGTCGAAGGAGGTCGCAATCCTCTCCGACGTTTTGACAACGAAGTTGCCGCTTTATCTGGCGAAGTACAGAACCAATTTTTCCGCACAAACTTCGAAGATCTTATGGGTGCTGGTATGCCCCATCTGCGAGATCAATCGAGTTGATATGGGAATAAGACTCGACAAGTCATGGGAAAACCTTGATCCGGAAACCATCGCCTCCCTCCCAGCACAACTAGGCGTCTATCACGTTGCTGACGAGAATGGCACCGTCTTGTCCGTCGGTTATGCGGGAGCGAGGCACCTATTTGGCATTCGCACCGCACTCGAGGAGGAACTCCTCTTTCATGGCGATCGAGCGTCCAAGTTCCGTTACGAATTTACTTCGAATTATCAAAGTCGTTGGGATGAGCTTCTAATGCTTCATGTGCACGATCACGGCCAGCTTCCCGATCACCAACGTGCCGAGGAAAACAGAGTTGGCCGATTGTCCCCTAACTGAGAGAACAACATGGATTTCAGCCTTACCGAAGAGCAGCAACTAATCGTCGAAACCACGCGTCGTTTTGTTCAAAGCGAGATCGTTCCTCTGGAGGATGATCTGGATCCTGATGGCGGGGCGCTGAAACCCGACGACCACGATCGTCTCGTAGCGATGACCCAGGCTATGGGGTTTTACGGGCTGGACATACCGAAGGAATACGGCGGTCCAGGGTTGGACACCACAACCCGCGCCCTCATGGCGATCGAGATGTCCCAACATAGAGCCGGGTTGTATAACCCCTGCTACGGGGTGTTCGGCGGTGCCGGCCTAGCTCAAC
>JASMKJ010000254.1 GCA_030749275.1 Acidimicrobiales bacterium | reverse complement strand
GGTTGTGTCTGGAGATCGTCGAGTTACCGTCATAGCTGGTGGCGTTGGCGCCGCGAAGTTCCTACGTGGCTTACTTTATTTTCACCCAAATGATTCAGTGACTGCCTTGGTCAACGTAGCTGATGACTTTCATCTTCATGGACTGGCCATCAGCCCTGATCTTGACACTGTGACATACACCTTAGGTGGCTTGGTAAATCCTGAGACCGGCTGGGGGCGGGCCGAAGAGACATGGCGCGTAAGGCAAGAACTTGAGCGACTCGGCGGAGAGACCTGGTTCAATTTGGGCGACCTTGACCTGGCACTTCATCTATACAGAACACAGCGGCTCAGCAACGGAGCCACATTGACTGAGGTAACGAAGGAGATAAGCACCAAATTAGGGATAGAAGCTCGTTTATTGCCGGCAAGTGATCAACAGATCCGCACTCAACTGAAGGTCCAAGACCAGGGTTGGGTCGATTTCCAGAACTATTTTGTCGCACAACAACATGATGTGGCTATCGAAGCACTGCGTTTCGAGGGCATTGAACAAGCACTTCCAGGACCTGAGGTGATCACTTCTCTCAGAGAGGCCGACATAATAATTATTGCTCCATCGAATCCTTTTGTCTCGGTTATGCCCGTCCTAGAAATAACTGGTATTTCCGAGACGGTCAAAGAACGAAAAGACGACGTCATTGCTGTCTCCCCGATTGTTGGCGGGGCTGCACTAAAGGGACCTGCGTCAAGAATGCTCCAAGAACTTGGCTTCGAAAGCAGCGTTGTTGGAATCGCTTCCTTGTACAGAGAGTTAGCTGGAGCGTTAGTAATCGACCATCTTGACTCCGGTTTGTCTTCAAAGGTTGAGTCTGAAGGCTTGCGGCCCGTGATCACTGACACCATCATGAGTGACCCAAAGCGCGCAGCCGCCTTAGCCAAGGCAGTCTTGGAAGAAATTTAGTTACGGAGAAGAAGCAACGTGAGCTTGACTATTCATCCAGTCACTGGAATTCCAGAAGTTACCGAAGGCACTGACCTCGGTGTCCTTATCGGTGATGTCTGCTCTTCGGGCGAGTTTGGGCTTGCAAACGGCGATGTCTTGGTTGTGACTCAGAAGATTGTTTCGAAAGCCGAAGGCGCGATAGTTGAGATTGACCAAAGCGACCCCCTTTCTCATAAACCACTGGTTGAACGCGAAGCGGTTCGAATACTCCGCCGGCGGGGTGACCTAATCATCACGGAAACAAAACACGGATTTGTGTGTGCGAACGCGGGCATCGACCTGTCGAATGTGGCTCGAGGGCATGCCGCGCTCCTTCCTGATGACAGCGACCGGTCCGCTAGGAGGATCCGGGAACGCATCCGCCATAACCACGGAGTTGTTGTTGGAGTAATTGTCTCCGACACCTTTGGTCGCCCCTGGCGCCGCGGGGTCACCGATGTAGCTATTGGTTGTGCAGGCATTGGAGCGGTCGTGGATCTCCGCGGAACCGAAGATGCTCTCGGTCGAGAACTACTAGTGACGGAGGTCTGTATCGCAGATGAGCTGGCGGCGGCGGCGGACTTAGTGTGTGGAAAGGCCGAAGGCATCCCTGTTGCTTTGATCCGCGGAGTCAATCCTGGGTGGTTGAGAGAAAGCTCGGTTCAAGAAGAGATCATTCGTAGCCCATCAGAGGACTTATTTCGTTAGAGCGAGTCTTGGTCCGGCCGGCGCTCCCCTATCAAGATTTCTCCGGGTTCAATACGTTGCCCGAATCCGATTACGCAGCTCTCTAGCCGGGCCCCTTCACCTACGTGGACTTCGTCGGAGAGAACAGAGTCAACGACCGTACTCTTGGAGCCGATCTGGCAGCCGTTGAGTAATACCGATCTTTCGATGGTCGCATCCACTCCTACCGTGCTCCCTGTTCCAATTACTGACTCGGTGATGATGGAACTTTGATGGAAGCTTGCAATCGGCAATGGTGGTCGCTTGTTTCGTTTTCCTTTCAAGACATCCAGATTCGCTTGGATGAACTGTTGGGGAGTGCCTGTATCGAGCCAATATGTGGACGAAGGCGAGGCGAACAGGGCTCCTTGAGCGGCTAATTTGGGGAACGTTTCTCTTTCAATTGAGACTTGTCGACCCGCGGGAATTTGTTCGATTACTGAGGGTTCAAGAACGTAAGTTCCTGCGTTGATGTTGTTAGAAGGAGCGAAACTCTTTTCGGGCTTTTCAACGAATTCTTT
>JASMKJ010000253.1 GCA_030749275.1 Acidimicrobiales bacterium | reverse complement strand
TCGTTCAAGGGAAGGAGGACTCGCGTGTTTACCTCCTAAGTGGTGTTCAAGGTTGTAATGGCCTTGCAGCCACTGCAGTGCTTCGACGTAAGTGCCTATTTGCTTCAGTGGCTGATCGCTTATGGTTGGCTCGAGACGGCTTTTTGTCCGT
The DNA here is from genome assembly GCA_030749275.1 of Acidimicrobiales bacterium. Taxonomy (GTDB): domain Bacteria; phylum Actinomycetota; class Acidimicrobiia; order Acidimicrobiales; family Poriferisodalaceae; genus UBA6944. Next base: position 7,672 of record JASMKJ010000253.1, on the reverse strand, counting down.
CTAGGAGGCTTGGCGCTCGCCACCGCTGTCGTCCCTGCGCGGCACCAAGGTTGGGTTTACCTTCTCGAGAACAACATCACGGTCAATGATGCAACGAGCGATATCTTCCCGACTGGGCACTTCGTACATGACCCCTAGCAGGACTTCTTCCAGAATCGCGCGTAACCCTCGGGCTCCGGTGTTGCGGAGGACGGCCTGATCCACAACAGCGCTAATGGCTTCATCGGTGAATTCGAGTTCCACTCCGTCGAGTTCAAACATACGTTGGTATTGCTTTATCAACGCGTTGCGAGGCTCGAGGAGGATGCTGGTCAGCGCCGCATGGTCGAGTTCGTCGACCACTCCCACTACTGGGAGACGTCCGATGAATTCTGGGATGAGCCCGTACCTTTGGAGGTCCTCGGGTAGCACCTCGGGGAGCAGTTCGAGGTTCGCTCGCTCACTGGCCGATTTTACGTCTGCTCCAAAGCCGACTGCGCGATGTCCTATGCGGTCAGCGATGACGCGTTCGAGTCCATCAAATGCCCCGCCGCAGATGAACAGGATGTTGCTGGTGTCGATCTGTAGGAATTCTTGGTGGGGGTGTTTGCGGCCACCTTGGGGGGGAACTGAGGCTTGGGTACCTTCGAGAATCTTGAGTAATGCTTGTTGCACGCCTTCGCCCGATACGTCTCTGGTGATGGACGGGTTTTCTGCTTTGCGTGCCACCTTGTCAATTTCATCGATGTAGATAATTCCGGTTTCGGCTCTTTTGACGTCGTAGTCAGCGGCTTGAATGAGTTTGAGCAGAATATTTTCGACGTCTTCGCCGACGTACCCGGCTTCGGTCAACGCAGTTGCGTCAGCGATGGCGAAAGGAACGTTGAGCATCCGAGCCAATGTTTGAGCCATCATCGTTTTGCCACACCCGGTTGGTCCGATCAGCATGATGTTGGATTTGGCGATTTCGACATCTGATTCGAGGGTTTGGCCAAATTGAACTCGTTTGTAATGGTTGTATACCGCTACAGACAAGATCTTCTTCGTTCGGTCTTGTCCGATGATGTATTCGTTGAGGAAGTCGAAGATCTCTGACGGTTTGGGGACTTCGTCGAAGTTGACTTCTGTGTTGTCAGTAAGTTCTTCTTCGATAATTTCGTTACAGAGGTCAATGCATTCGTCGCAGATGTACACGCCTGGGCCGGCGATGAGCTTCTTGACTTGTTTCTGAGATTTTCCGCAGAAGGAGCACTTGAGTAGCTCTCCGCCCTCTCCGAATTTCGCCACGCCGCCGATACCTCGTTCTGGTTCACCAACCTGTGTTGGTTGGTAGCCGTTTGCTAAGGATGGCACAGTCCGATCGAAGCGAGTGGACGTTCCGACGCGAATCCTGTGTTACCTCATGCACTGTTGAATTGTTTGGGGTAAGGGTTGAGAGTACCGACTGATTTCGTTTCTGAACAGCAGAAATTTCAGGCAGCGCGGATTGGGCCGTCTTCAGCGGATTCGCGGCTGTCGATTACTTCGTCGATGATCCCGTACTCTTTGGCGGCCTCGGCGTCCATGATGAAGTCACGGTCGGTGTCGGTGTGGATTCGATCGAGGTCTTGGCCGGTGTGATGGGCGAGAATTCCTTCTAATAGTTCTCTCATCCTGTCGATTTCTCGCGCGGCTAATTCGATATCGGTGGCTTGGCCCATAGCTTGACCGTACGGCTGATGGAGCAGAACTCTGGCATGGGGCAGAGCCATTCGTTTTCCAGGGGTGCCAGCGGCAAGTAGCACAGCTGCGGCAGAGGCTGCTTGACCAAGGCAGATCGTCGTTATGTCGTTTCGGATGTATTGGCTGGTGTCGTAGATAGCGAACAGTGCGTTGATGTCGCCACCTGGTGAGTTGATGTAGATGTTGATATCACGGTCCGGGTTTTCTGATTCAAGGTGGATCATTTGGGCGCACACCAGATTGGCGATGGTGTCGTCAATGGGGGTTCCGAGGAAGATGATGTTTTCTTTGAGGAGACGGGAGTAAAGGTCGTAGGCGCGTTCGCCTCTGTTGGTTTGTTCTACGACTGTTGGGACTAGGTAGTTCTGTGCGTCGAGGCTCACTGTTCCTCATCCTTTTCCAAATCGTCTTCGTCTTCGTCTTCGGTGTCAACCGTAGCGCTGTCTGCTACTGCGTCAGAGTCGGATTCTGTTAAGTCGGGGAGTTCTAGGTCTTCGCGGTTGATTGGGTTGCCGTCTTCGTCTACCAGTTTGACTTCGGTCACCAGCCATTCCAATGCTTTGCGTTTTCCGATTTCTGCTTGGATTGGTCCGAGTCCGTCTCCGTGGTCCTCGATTTGATGGCGTAGGTCGTGGGTCGAGGTCTGGAATTGTTCAGCCATGCGTTCGAGTTCTTCATCGACGTCGCTGTCGTCAACTGAGATGGTTTCTTTGTCGACAATTGAACGCAACGCCAAGTCGACTTTTGCCGAGCGTTCGGCTGCTTCGCGTAGTTCTTCGGTAAAGGATTGAGGGTCCTGGCCTGTCATTTGCATCCAGGTTTCAAGGTTCATTCCTTGCCCCTGCAGTCGCATGGCCAGTTGTTGTAGCTGTTCGGACATCTCTCCGTTGACCATCGAATCAGGGACGGCTTCTTCGACCAGTGCGGCGAGTGCTGTGGCCGTGTTTTCTCTCATAGCGGCGTTCGCTTGGAAGGTTCGCATCATCTTCATACGTTGGATGGTTTCACTGCGAAGTTGTTCTACGGTGTCGTGTTCGGTGTTTTCTTCAACCCATTCGTCATCAAGGTCTGGCAAAACTTCTTCTTTGACGGCGTTGATGGTGACCTCGAAGTCGATCGATACGTCTTCTTGCACCGGATGGTCAGCGCTGAAACTGAGTTCATCCCCGGCGTTTGCTCCTTCAAGTTGTTTATCTACCTCTTCGACGATGCCGCCGCTTCCCACTGAGTAGAGGTAGTCGTCCGCTGTGAGTCCTGGAAGTGCTTCACCGTCAACGGTTCCGGCGATGTCGATGGATACCTGGTCGCCGGTGGTGGCTGAGCGTTCGACATCGACAAGTTCAGCTGTTTGGCGTAGCTGGACGTCGATTTGTTCTTGTACTTCTTCGTCGCTTGGTGTCGGGTTGGGTATTTCGACTTCGAGGTCGACGTATCCGTTTAACGAGATGGTTGGTCGAGTTTCTACAACTGCTTCGAAGCAAACAATTCCGTCGTCTTCTCCGCTGGTGAGGGATAAATCTGGTGCCGCGATGACATCGACTGCTTCGGCCCGAACTGCGTCAGCGTAGTAGCCGGGGATTGCGTCTTCGAGGGCTTGGGCTCGCGCATATCCGGTTCCTATGTGTGATTCAAGCACCGGCCGAGGTGCTTTCCCTTTTCGGAATCCGGGGACTCGTACTTCTTTAGCTATTTTCCGAAAGGCTTCTTCTATGGCCTTTTCAAAGGTTTCTTGGTCAACCTCGACGGTGAGTTTGACTCTGGGTCCAAAGGTGCGTTCTCGTTGCTCGTCCGCTTCATCTGCGGTTTCTTCCGCAGAGTTGTCGAGGGCGTCGAGTTCTGCTGGGTCGACTGGGGTAAGGGTGGTCTTCACAGGAGCAAAATTCTATCGGGGTGGGTTGCTGTGTCCCCTACCGGATAGGGGGCCTTGGTGGAGCGGGCGACGAGAATCGAACTCGCATCATCAGCTTGGAAGGCTGAGGTTCTAGCCATTGAACTACGCCCGCGGGTGTGGTCAGGCTAGCGGCACATAGCTGCGACTACAGATCGAACGGCAAGTCCGTGACGGTCGCCGGGCGCCATCCATCGGCTGTTTCTACTTGCAGTTTGGAGCCGGGGAGGTTGTAGGGGACTTCGACTATGGCTAACCCAAGGTTTTGGTTGAATCGTGGTGAGTGCGCTATGACGCGGGTTTGACCTGCGTGGGTGCCGTTGGGGTTGCGAAGCCCGGTGGGTTCTGGGTTGGGTTCGAGCGGTGCCCCTTCAATGATGAGGCCTTTGAGTTCTCGAGTGGGCCCAAGAGAGCGTTTTGCCAGCAGTGCTTCTTTCCCCACAAAGTCGTGTTCAACGCCGAGGTCAACGTAGTTTCCGATGGCTGCTTCGAAGGGATCACTTTCTTCGTCGGTGTCCGATCCCCAGGAGAGCAGAAAGTTTTCTATGCGTTCCGCGTAGTTGGGTGCCCCGACCCGAATTCCGTACGGTTCTCCCGCTGCCCATATCAAATCCCAAAGTTGTTCGCCTTTGCTGCCGTCTTCGAGGAAGAGTTCGAAGCCGCCTTGCTTGCTCCAACCGGAACGGCACACCACTAGGGGGATGTCTTCGTGTGTGAGTCGTCGAAAGTGGAAGAATTTGAGTTCGCGGATCCAATCTCCGAACACTTGGGCGACTGTGTCAGTTGCGCTTGGACCTTGCACTGCCAGTGGCGACACATCAGGTTCGGTGATTTCGACATCGTCGCCGCGTTCACCGCTGATCGCACGAATCCATAAAAGCATGTCCGAGTCGGCTATTGAGAACCAGATGGTGTCGTCATCAACTCTGAGAGCGACTGGGTCGTTGATCAGTCGGCCCTGGTGGTCACATAGTGGCACGTATTTGGCGATGCCTACTTTGAGTTGAGATAGGTCTCGGGCGCTGAGGTATTGGCAGAGCTTGAGCGCGTCAGGTCCTTGGATTTGGACTTGACGTTCACAGCCGACATCCCAGAGCGCTACGCGTTGCGTGAGCGCCTCATAGTCTGCTGCCGGATCGTCGGTGGCCACGGGGAGCACCATGCGGTTGTACACCGTTGCTGTTTGAATTCCAGCGGCTTCGGCTCGTCGGTAGAACGGTGAGAACCGAACTCGGGGTCCCTGGGCAAGTTGCATGTTCCGCAACTTATCTGCTGGGTTTTAGCGTCGTCCCAAAAAGTTGAGGTGACCGCGATCGATAATTCGTTGTCTGAACTCAGGTTTATATGCAGATTCAGGGTCTTCGCGGACGAGTTCATCAATGGCGACCGCGTCGTCACCCACGAGGACTCTCCAACGGTCGTGTTGAACCGCGTTGAGGATGATCTCTGCCGCTTGGGCAGCTGTGGTGGGAGCCTCGTCTCGGAAGCGTTCACCGTGTGCTGTGACAAGATCGGTGAGGTCGGTGTCAGACATTTGATCAACATCAGCACCTTGTTCAGCGAGATTTTTTCGGATCCGTTCCAAATTGGGTCCACCATGGGCAGCGATGCTGTTGAGGCTGATCGCTGTTCCTATGTGGCCGGGCATCACTACGTGGGCGGTGACGTGCGGCGCGTGGAGTTGCAAATCAATGTTGAGTGCCTCGGTGAAACCTTTTACCGCGAATTTGGCTGAGCAATATGCCGTGTGGGGTGTTTCGGGTCCCACGGTTGCCCAAAACCCGTTGATACTGCTGGTATTGACGAGGTGCCCTTCATCGCTGCGAATCAACAAGGGTAGGAAGACTCGGCTGCCGTAATAGACGCCGTACCAACAGACGTCGAATGTTTTTTCCCAGGCCATTCGATCCTCATCGATGACAAAACTGCCTCCACCTGCGATTCCTGCGTTGTTGAAGACCAAATCGAGGTAGTCGGTTTCGTGACGGATTTGCAGCTGATCTCGAAAGGCAACGACATCGGCTTCGTCGGCGACATCGCATATGTGCGACGTGACACGAACGGCGTGAGTCGTCTCGGCAAGGGCGAGCTCTTCGGTTTCTGCCATATTGTCGGGATTGACATCGCACATAGCGACATGGCATCCGTGTGCTGTTAGTTGGCGAACCAGTTCTCGGCCCATGCCCGTGCCACCGCCGGTAACCACAGCTATCTTTCCTTCGAAACTTTTCACAGGATCTCCCTTTGAGATCCTCCATGGTTTCAGCAAACCGTTCCCTACGCCATCTGAGGTTCTGGTTTTTGGCCCACGAAGATATTGTGAGATTTACTGATGTGTCATGGGTCGACGGCGAAAGTGGAACACAATGTTGTTTATGGGTCGGCTGTCTATACGCATCTTTGCTTGGATATCGATTTCAGCTGTAGCGGCCGGTTGTTCCGCTGCTGATGTTTCTAGTTCGGTGTCGTCGGCAACGGTCGCTGAAACAGTTGCTTCACAAACGTCAGAACAGCAGACCACGACCTCGACTGCGGTGACTCCCACGACTGCGCCAAGCGGTCAACTGGCAGTGGATTCCGATGATCCGACATTGGCTCTTGACCACACAAGCTACGCGCCACTCTTGGATGCGTTTGCTCCATCAGTGATGCCAGACAGACCGATGGGTCGAGTCGGTTACACCAGATATGTGTTTACCCAAAGCGGGGACCAGATCATTCCTGCTTTGGTTGAAGGGCCGAAGGGCAGTCAGACTCGATGTCAGGTCGTCGAACTGCCCTGTTCGTTTCAAGACCTCAAGGATCTATTTGACTCCGGGGAACCCATTCCTGCTGAACTGAACATGACCGCGGCGGAACTCAGGAGTTTGGTTGAGCAGTTGGGTCAAGTTCAAGACACCCTGCGGCGTTTCGCTGATGTGAACGATGCGTGCGCCGCCGGGTATTTCCCAGATCGAACGCAGACCCCAAATATGGGTTCACATTTCACCAATTTTCCGTTGATTCTTGATGGCAGATTCGATCCCTCGGCTCCCGAAATTTTGCTTTTTGTAGCTGCCGACGATTCCACTCCCCCATTTGGCGCTCTTGGCCGCTGCAAAGACGGAGGTTGGAAAGGAGTCGATGTTGAAATTGCGGGCGCTGCGTTCTACATGCCATTTGCCGCTGTTGGAAATGACCATTTTGAAGGTTTCAGCGGTCCTCTTGACAACTGGCATATTCACTACAACTTGTGTCGACTTTCAGGTCAGGACGTGACCGTACTCCCGTCGGTGTGTTCTGGGGCAACCAATGGCCCGCTGGACCAACCGCAGGGTGACGCCAGCGAGGGTTGGATGATTCACGCTTGGGCGGACGGGGACCATGACAACCAATTGGGTGCATTCTCGATGTGGAATCCAGCTATTTGGCCTCTAGCTGATCCCAACGCATCTGGTGTCGGTTCCATCGGGTCGCGCACCGCAAGTAATACCAATTTGATAGCTGACTTCGATTACCAAGTCGTTGAGGCTGCAGTGCCAGGAAAGATCGCTTTCTTTAATTCGGACGCGGAAGCTCACAGCGTTACAGCGGGAACTCCCGAGAATCCAACAGGCCAGTTCGATAGCGGGATTATGGGGGGAGGGTCAGCAGCAACTATTGAGATTTCTCAGCCTGGAACGTACGAATTTTTCTGCTCGTTGCATCCTGGTATGACTGGCTCCATCACAGTGGGAGGCGGCTGAATATCTTCCTGGCCCGAATGGCGACGACGGGCTCCGCTGTCTACAGGACAGAAAAGAAGATGATGAGCATTCCGACCCAGCTGGCAGCAAACGCGAGGGTGCGGATGTACGGAAGGCCCATAATGTGCACCACAGCGTGTACGACGCGAGCCCAGAAGAAAAGCGCTGCTCCGCCCGCGGCGTTGGCGTCGGTGAGGTGGGCAATGATCACTAGAGCCGCGAAGGCAGGCAAGTTCTCAACCATGTTGAGATGTGCTCGTTGGGCTCGCTGTGCCCAGGCCGCGGGCGCCGGCGGGTTCTCTGGGTACGTTAAGACGGTTCCAAGACCTTGACTTTGAGCTCGTTCAAGTACGTAGGG
>JASMKJ010000252.1 GCA_030749275.1 Acidimicrobiales bacterium | reverse complement strand
GAGAATTCTCTTAGTTATGAAAGCCAACGGCGCCTGCAGACATTAGGAAGGCTTTAGGGTTCCATCACATAGGCCGCTTCGCCATGGTCGCTGACGTCGAGTCCCGTCATTTCAGTGCTCTCGGTGACTCTAAGCCCCATGGTCTTATCTATCGCCTTGGCAATGATGTAGGTAGCTACAAACGAAAAGGCTGTTACCACTGCGATTGAGAGGATTTGGTTCCAAAGGAGAATTCCTCCCCCGAAAAAGACACCGTTTTCGAAGTCTCCGCCTGGGACCGCCGACGCATCGGCCATAAATCCGAGCAAGATGCCGCCCACGGCACCTCCAACAAAGTGGATACCCACAACGTCAAGGCTGTCGTCGAAGCCGAATCGGAATTTGGCCTCGATAGCAAAGAAACAAATGGCGCCTGCTAGTGCACCAAACACGAACGAATGCATGGAGCCGACGAAGCCAGCCGCCGGGGTTATAGCAACCAATGCTGCGACTATGCCTGATGCCATTCCGATTGTGCTGACTTTTCCGGTTTTCGCCATTTCGATAACCATCCACGCAACCATGCCCGCGGCCCCCGCTATAAAGGTGTTCACGAACGCTTGTGTAGCCGCCCCATCAGCTGCAAGCGCCGATCCGGCGTTAAATCCGAACCATCCGAACCACAAGATTCCTGCGCCCAACATCACGAATGGGACGTTGTGCGGGGCAGGTCGGTTTTGTGGCCATCCGGTTCTCTTTCCGAGAACAATCGCCAGTGCTAAGGCAGCAGCACCCGCGTTGACATGAATCGCTGTACCGCCGGCAAAGTCGTGAGCAGGCAAATTGAAGATCCAGCCGTCGGCGCCATATATCCAATAAACAACGGGGGCGTATACAACCAACGACCACACAGGAACAAAGATCATCCAAGCTGAGAATTTCATACGGTCAGCCACGGCGCCTGAAATCAATGCCGGTGTAATGCATGCAAAGGTCATAAGGAATGCGAAAGTTGCTATTCCTTCGGCATCGTGAATGCCTTTCATGCCAACGATGCTCAGGTCACCGAGCCAGCTTCGACCGCTATCGCCTGCTGCCAGGCTGAATCCAACGAGTACCCAGACCACGGGCACGATTCCGAGACACCACATGTTCATGTTCAACATGTTGAGTGCGTTCTTGGCCCTAACCATGCCTCCGTAAAAGAGAGCTAACCCTGGCACCATAAATAGGACCAAGGCAGCAGAGGTCAGGATCCAGGCAATATTGCCTTCCATTCGATCTTCCTTCCGCGCGGACGGGCATCCGCTTCAACAGAAGGTAGACAAGCAAAATCATGGGCCAGTTTCTTTTGTGTTACGGCAGTGTGAATTCCACAGGTTTGTCTATGCGAGTTGATCTAGAGCTTGCGTGAGATCCGCAACGAGGTCATCGGCTGATTCGATCCCCACTGACACTCGCACCAAGTCGTCGGGTACTTCGAGAGCGGACCCTGCAACCGACAGATGCGTCATCACCCCTGGGTGTTCGATGAGCGATTCAACCGCCCCTAGAGATTCCGCGAGTGTGAAAATTTCTGTTGTGGTGACGAGCCGTTCCGCTGCCGCTTGTCCTGCCACCAATCGGAAACTGACCATCCCTCCGAAATTCTTCATCTGTCTAGAAGCAATCTCATGACCGGGGTGTTCTGCCAGTCCGGGGTACAGCACTTGACTAACCGCATCGTGTGCTTTGAGTAGTGAGACAATGCGTTGAGCGTTTTCGCAGTGTCGATCCATGCGCACTGGCAGTGTCTTGACTCCTCTCAACGCCAGATAACAGTCAAACGGGCTTGGAACTGCGCCGACCGCGTTTTGTACATAGACCAAGTCGTCGGCTAGCGATTCATGGTTGGTAGCGACGAAACCCCCCACGACATCGCTATGACCGCCGATGTACTTCGTTGCGGAGTGCACTACCACATCCGCTCCAAGCGACAGAGGTTGCTGCAGATAGGGAGTCGCAAAAGTGTTGTCGACTACGACGATGCCTCCCAAGTTATGCACTAGCTCAGCAATGGCCTGAATATCGAAGACCGAGAGCATGGGGTTGGTGGGTGTCTCCAACCACACCATCTTTGTATCGGGGGTCCAAACCTCTTCTATTTGTTCAGGTTTCGTCAGGTCCACTGCTGCGTTGGCTAAGCCAGATTTCTTGCCGTGGACACTGTCGATCAGGCGAAAGGTCCCTCCGTAGGCATCGTTACCCAACAAGATTTGAGACCCAGGTGATAACTGACGAAATAAGGCATCTTCCGCTGAGAGACCACTCGCGAAGGCGAAACCATATTTGGCGCCTTCCAGGGAAGCAACGCACGCCTCATAAGCGTGACGGGTTGGGTTTCCAGTTCTCGAATATTCATATCCGTTCTTTGGAGACCCGGGCGCATCCTGAGCGAAGGTCGTCGACAGCGATATCGGTGTCACAACCCCACCGGTCCGCTGGTCGTGGGGTTGGCCCGCGCGAATCGCACGTGTCTCGAATCCGAAGTCCTCTGGGTTTTCGAATCCCGAGAGGAGGGGATCACCGCCCATCATTTCAACTCATCTCCCAGTCGTTCTCCAATATCAGAGCCTTTTATATCTGATTCAGTTAACAAGCTACGTGGCTGACCGTTGTCAAGCACTACAAGCACTGGCGAGTTCCGAAGTTCGTTGACCGCAACCTCCAAGGATTCTCCTATCCCAACCATTGGTAGGCGCGGACCCATCACCTCATCGACTCTTTGGTTAAGCGGACCATCAGCATCAACAGATTGCTCCATCAAGGAATGTTCAGATACCGAACCCATAACTTCTGCAACTGCTAACGGCATTTCGCCACTTGCCACCGGAATTACAGGCAGATCATGTTGACGCATGATCTCAATGGCGTCTCCAACCTTGGTTTCGGGCGAAACATAAACCAAGTCGGGATCGCCTTCGGGTATGCGATCAAGAACATCTGAGACGGTCGACCCTTCGTGTCTCGAGAAGCCCATGTTGATCATCCACGACTTGTCAAAAACTTTGCTCAAATATCCGCGACCGCTGTCGGGAACGAGGACGACAACTAGGTCTTGGTCCGTCAGATTTTCGGCGACTCGCAAAGCAGCCGCAACCGCCGTTCCCCCTGAACCACCGATAAGGATTCCCTCTTCGACAGTGACCTGGTGCGCCATAGAAAACGACTCGGCATCGGTGATCGCAATGGTGGAATCAACTATTCCAGGATCGTAGGTGTCAGGCCAAAAGTCTTCGCCAACACCTTCCACTAGGTATGGTCGGCCGCTGCCGCCTGAGTACACGGAATTAGTTGGATCAGCGGCAACTATTTTTATTTCTGGATTTTGTTCCTTTAAAAATCTGCCGACCCCCGTGATTGTGCCTCCTGTGCCCGCTCCCGCAACAAAGTGAGTAACGCGGCCTTTAGTTTGTTCCCAAATTTCGGGACCAGTTGTTTGGTAATGAGATTTTGGATTCGCTTGGTTGTGATATTGGTTCGGGCGATATGCATTTGGGATTTCTTTAACCAGTCGTTCCGCCGTGGAGTAGTAGGAACGAGGATCTTCCGGTGCAACAGCCACTGGACAAACGACGACCTCGGCTCCGTATGCCTCTAGGAGGGCAACCTTTTCATCGCTGACTTTGTCCGTCATGACGAAAATGCAGTCGTAACCGCGCTGCGCAGCGACTATGGCAAGACCCACACCGGTGTTCCCCGATGTGGGTTCGATAATCGTTCCGCCAGGCTTTAGGAGGCCTGCCTTTTCCGCGTCGTCGATCATCGTCAGTGCTGGTCGATCTTTGGAACTTCCGCCAGGGTTAGTGGTCTCCAGTTTGGCGACAACCGGGCAGGGAACTGCTCTGCCGATTCTCGGCAACTTGACCATCGGAGTCTTACCGATGAGGTCAAGTACAGAGTCAGCGATATCCAGGTCCTGGTTATCCATACGTCCAGTCTGCTGGCTCACAGCCACATTCACACAGTTAACTAGGAGATCTGCGTGGTCCTCGGCCGCCCGGCCGCGACGATTCTTCCCTGTGTTTGACACGTGGGGACGCTACAGGGCCGAGATGGGAGTTCTTAACTCAATATTTCGTTAGCAGCCTGTCTGAATCTCTCGACGTTTGCTTCCTTGATGCCTTCGTAGCCGCGGACGATATCGGGAAGTTCAGCTACGCGGAGCGCTTTGTCGTAGCTATCAGGGCCAAGACCCACCATCACTGAATCGATCATTGTTTGATATTCCTCAACCAGTCCACGTTCCATCTTGCGGTGGGTTGTATTGCCGAAGATATCTAGAGGGGTGCCGCGCAAGAACTTCATCCTGCGTAATATCCCAAACGCCAGATCGCCTGCGCGACTTAGCCCAATTTTCTGGTCAAGGCCAAGTCGCCTCATGGAAGGCGGATGCAACTTGTACGTGACTTTGGTTCGGTCTCCGAACTGATCACGCACTGCTTGTTGGAATGCTTTGGACCTGTGAAGTCGGGCGACTTCGTACTCGTCCTTGTACGCCATTAGTTTGTAGAGATAACGAGCGTAAGTCTCCGACAAGCGCGTGTCTTGACCCACAGTTGCTTCTACTGCTCTGACTGCGCTGACTCTTTCTACGTATGTCTTCGCATATTTGGTGTTCTGGTAGTCAACGAGGTCCGGGACCCGGATTCTTAGAAGCCGTTCAAGTTCTTCGGACGGGTCGGGCACTGATTGGATTAGAGCCTCGAACGCTTCCGAAACATTGTTCTTGCGATTGACTTTCCCGACGCGTTCTATTCCCAGCTTGTCAATGAACTCGGGTTCAATAACTATCTGTCGTCCGATTCTGAACGCTTGGGTGTTCATTTCTACAGCAACACCGTTCAGTTCGATGGCGCGTTCTATTGCTGCCGCACTGATTGGCACTACGCCGCTCTGGTAGGCAGAGCCAAGGACAATGATGTTCGCTGGCATGTGCGATCGAAAGAGATTGTCCGACAGGTTTCCTGCGTCGTAGTAGACGTTTTTCTCCGCGACGGTGGCGCTGTCGATAGATGCTTGTAGGGCGGACCACTCTGGATACTCAGCTGAGGTGTCTCGAACCATTGCACCTGTAGGTACTTTGCTGGACGATACGAGCGCCACAGTGCGTCCTGGCATCGCTTTCTCGAGGTTGGCTGGGTTTGTCCCACTCAACAAGTCGAACACGATGTAGGCGTCGGCTTCTCCGGTCGCGATCTTGTTGGCTTCTCCTAGTTCAAGTTCACTATCAGGGCGTCGAATCTTGAGGTTGGATACCACTGGACCGCCTTTTTGGGCAAGCCCGGTTTGATCAAGTCCGTGGGCTTCTTTGCCATCTAGGAGAGCCGCTGTGGCCAACAGCTGATTGACCGTAACAACACCGGTGCCTCCGATTCCGATCATCAAGACGTTGCCTTCATCAAGGCGGTCAGGTTCCGATTGGTCATCACCGATTTCGGCAACAGCGAGAGCCGACTTTTCGGGCACAACGCCCGCAGCCACAACTTCTATGAAAGCTGGGCAATCTCCGTCGAGGCAGGTGAAATCCTTGTTGCATGAGGATTGGTGGATGGCTGTTTTCCTACCGAATTCCGTCTCCACCGGCTGCACTGAGAGACAACTCGATTTCTCACCACAGTCTCCGCATCCTTCACACACGGCCTCGTTGATGAATACCGCCATAGTCGGCTCGGCAACCTTGCCTCGTTTTCGGTCACGACGCAGCTCGGCTGCGCAGGGTTGGTCATAAATCAGAACTGTGCATCCTGGTGTATCGCGCAGGATCCTTTGTGCTTCATCCAGCCGGTCTCGGTACCAGACTTCTGTCCCGTCAGCGAAGTGTGCCTCTTCCCCATATTTTTCGGTGTCGTGGGTCAATACCATGACCTTCGTAACTCCCTCAGCTTCAAGTGAGCGAGTCAACTCGGGGACCGTCATTCCACCATCAACGTCTTGTCCGCCTGTCATCGCAACAGCCGCGTTGTAGAGGATCTTGTATGTGACGTTTGTACCGGCAGCAACAGCCTGTCGGACCGCTAGGGAACCGGAGTGATGGAAGGTGCCATCGCCAATGTTCTGGAATCTGTGCTCCATGGTGACAAATGGCGCAGCTCCAACCCACTGAACTCCTTCTCCTCCCATTTGGGTAGTCCCTTTAACGTTGCGTGTTGGTGTCATTGATGCCATCCCATGACACCCAATGCCACCACCGGCTTCAGACCCTTCAGGAACCCAAGTTGAACGATTGTGTGGACAGCCGGAACAGAAATTAGGGGTGCGGTTCGACTGTTTCTTGGTGTCAGGTTCACCCAGAGCAACCGGAATCGTCACCCGTTCGCGCACGGCTGGACCTACTGCGTCTTCTCCCAAACGGTTGACGAGGAATGGGCGAATTTTTCGGGCAATGAGGTCAGCGTCCATCTCTCCGTGACCGGGGAACCAAAATGTGTTCTCCGCATCACGTTTTCCGAGGATCGTTGGGGCATCAGTTGATCCGTACAGAATCTCGCGCATGAACGTCTCAATGAAAGCCCGCTTCTCTTCGACAACAACAATCGTTTCGAGGCCACTAGCAAATTGTCTAACTCCGTTTGCTTCGAGTGGCCATACGACGGCTGGCTTGTAGAGCCTCACCCCTCGGCGCTTGAGTTCAGCTTCGTCGAGACCCATCCGATCGAGTGCCTCTCGAAGGTCGTAGTAGGTCTTCCCCGCCGCTACAAAGCCTATGCGAGCATCAGAGGTAGCTCCGCTGACGGTGTCGAGACTATTGAGACGGGTGAAAGCGTCAGTGGCTTCCATTCGACCTTCATGGATTTCGAGTTCTTGACGGACCGCAAACGGACCAAACAGCGCGTCCTGTTGGGTGTGTTGCCAAGGAACGCCATCCCATTCAAAGTCGGGACGTTCCATCTGCACCCGGCCGGGGCCTACTTTTATGGTCGAATATCCGTCCGCAACATTTGTCACAATCTTCAGCGCCACCCACAGTCCGCTATACCGAGAAAGTTCGTAGCCAATTCGACCGTAGTCGGCTACCTCTTGAACCGTTCCTGGGTAAAGAATGGGGGTCTGAAAATGGAGCAGTGCGAACTCAGATTCGGATGCCAGCGTCGACGACTTAGAGGCAGGGTCATCCCCCGCTACCAGTAGGACGCCACCTTTAGGATCGACGCCGCAAACGTTTGCGTGCCGAATAGCGTCACCCGATCGATCCACTCCAGGAGCCTTGCCATACCACATGCCCAACACGCCATCGAACTTGCCGTCGAAGTTACGGTTGGCTAGCTGGGAACCCCAAACAGTTGTTGCCCCAAGGTCTTCATTGAGGCCAGGAACGAACTGGATGTTGTTGTCAGCCAATTCTTCAGCGTTACCCAGCATCAGCGAGTCGATGCCCCCCAATGGCGAGCCTCGGTACCCCGACACCATTGCAGCGTTGTTGAATCCGTCACGTTTATCGGCGCGCAACTGATCTAAAAGAACCCTAAGCAAAGCCTGGACTCCTGACATAGCGACATCTCCCTCGCTACGTGTAAATCGGTCCTCCAGTTTGAAGTCAGCTAACGCCATCGTGTCCCCTTCTGCTCCAACTCCAGATTAGTAGCGACAGAGGTGTCAGCGCTTCTCTGTAGCCGTCAGATCAGCAATTAAGAGTGTTCTGCACGCCGAGGAAGACGCGTTGCGAGTATTAGGGCGAGTCCGTTTGCTATGCCTGAGAGCAAGAAGGCCCACCTGTAGTTGCCTAATGCATCGCGTAAGACTTGTGCTGTGTATGGACCTATCGCTGCCATTGCTCCAGCGGTCGCGAAGATTCTGCCCACAATTGATCCAGCGTGGGCGCGACCAAACAGGTCCGCAACGAGCGGTGGGAAGACCACAACTCCACCCCCGTAGGCAAATCCGAAGGTGACTGCCGACAGATACAGCAACCACAAAGTGTTTGTAGCGGCCATTCCCAGAAATGACACCGTCTCTAAGAGCAAGGCCAACATGACCGCGTTTTTTCTACCGATCCGATCAGATACCGGTCCCATGATGAGGCGACCAAGCAGCCCACCAATTCCTATTGCCGAAATAACAGTTGAAGCAGTTTGAAGCGAGGCACCCAAGCTCTGGGCAAATTGCACGCCGTGAACAAATGGTACGAACACCGCAACAAAAGTGAGTGCGTACATCCCGAAGATCTTCCAATAAGTCCGACTTCTCCACGCTTCAGCGGGAGTCATCCCTTCTAGGAGGTCCTCACCCGGATTTACTCTGGGCGCGAGCCGCCCGTCGGGTTGTTGTCCTATTCCTTCGGGGTCTCGCTCGAGGACGATCGAGCTCAGCAACATGCAAACGCCACCTGCTAGCGACATTGCCAGAATCGCTATTCGCCATCCATAAGCTGAGACAAGCACGGCAGCAATCGGTGGAACCAAAATGTTGGCGAGACTACCGCCTGCAGTTGCGATAGCTGTCGCATAACCTCGCCGGACAACAAACCACCGAACAACCGTTGCATTGCAGGGCACCCAAGAACAGCTCATCCCAAGGGGGGCAACGACTGCCATCCCAATAGCAACAACAAAAATGCTGTCAGCGGTGGCCCACAGCAGGTAGCCGCCCGTCAGTAAGACGGCGCCTACAGCGACGACGGGTCGTGGCCCCATACGGTCAGTGACCCATCCGCTTATCGCCGATAACGCGCTATAAAGCCCGATGTAGATAGCGAAGATCAACTGGAGCCGATTTTCGGACCACCCGGTGTCAGCTACGACATCTCCAACAAAGGTGCCAAAACTGAACTGGACACCATAGACGACAAAAAGGACCGTAAACGCTGCCGCTACGATGCGCCAACCGAAGAATCTGTGCTCGACTGGCTGAACCGAAAAGATCACAACCTTGACTAGCGGTCCCCCGGAGCCATATAGAACCAAATGGGATTCGGTTCACCTGCGTCGGCCATGGCCTGCCTCGCTGCCATGATTATTTTGCCAGCCTCGGTCCGGTCTAGGAACCAACGTGTCCCAGCCCATGCCGAGGGGGCATGATCTGAGAGCTCTAAAGCCGCTGTTTCGTAATATCCCCGAACGTCTTGGCTTACTCGTGATGGAATTCCAGGTACACCAGCTTCTTTCCATGGAGTTCCTTCGGCAATCCTCACGAAGGCTTCTATCGCGGCGGCTATGTCGTCGACCTCAACGGCTCTCCCAGCTCCGACTCGGTTGCCATATTGGGTGATAGCGCGTTCATATGCCGGGCGCAGGCCGTTGGCCTCGTCAACCGCAGGGTGTGCATCTGGGTCGTGTCGGGGGGGCATGGGACATGCCAGAACATCGGTCTCGTCATCAGCGATGCTGACGTCATATTCTGCAAAAACTGGTTCTGGGCTATCAAGTAATTCGAAGGCTTTAGCGAGCACCCGATGTTGAAATTCTGGGTCGGACGGAACTCCGAGAGGCCTTCCTAACGGGAAGTCACACCAAAGACCTCGCGGAGGCGCGGTGCCTTCTATCTGGGTTTTGATGGAACCGAGGGCAATGGTGGCAAGGCCTTCCGCTTCGAAGATGTGGGCGAGCGTACTCACGGTACGCGTACACAGCGGTCAGACAGGGGTGAGCAAGACGACGTCGACGTCCTGTTCCTTGAGAAACTTGGCTCCTGCTGGGCCGCTGTCCATCCTTATCGCAGATAACTCGAACTGATTACCCGCGTATGCAAGATGCTCTTCGGCTACTGAACCGATGACTCCTTGCGCTGCTAACTCGTCGAGACGGTCAATGGGAAACACCGTGTTGATATCGAGTGCGAAGCCTGTCGCATCAAAGTTTGGGCTCCAGTGACCCATTACGTAATCGCGATGCTCGGACTTCAAAACCCGGTAGCCGGTGTCCATAGGTGAGAAATCTTCATCACCGGGATGGTGCAGAGACGCAGAAGTGACGATCGCCACCTTCGCCTCCGTTAAAGGAACAGGCACGGTGAACGCAGTCTCATCGAACTCGACCGCATCAAGATTTGCCGTCATTGCCTTAATGTCGCTATCTGCCATAGCTCAGAGGCTACGTCACTCGTTGCTCGATTGCAGATCTGATGATCGACGATCAACCGAGAGAAGTGCAACACCTGCAACTACGAGCAAGCCACCGACTATTTCGATGCCTCCAAGCCGATCACCCACGAGTAGCCAACTGAACAACACACCAAAGAAGGGTGTCAAATACGCGACGGCGGCTCCCTGTATCGCCGGGGCTCGTCGAAGAACGCTCGCGAAGAGGTAGAAGGTGACGGCTAAGGACGGAATCCCTGCATATAGCAGCGGCATTGTGAGTCCCCAGCTAATAGAGGTGTCCGACCAATCTTCCATGAATAGAACCGCTACGTGCAGACACACAGCGGAAAACGTGATCTGTAGCGCGACGAGCATCAAAGGGCTGATTTCTAGGGCTCCCGGCAACCGTTTGTTGAGGACAGCTCCTACTGCCCAGCTGACGCTGGAAATTAACGAGAACGCTATGCCAAGAGTTGTGTTGCCTGATCCGAGGGCTGGAATGGCCAAACAAATGGCTCCCAGTAGACCGATGAGCAACCCGAAATAGCCGCGATGTCCCGGCAGTTCGACAAGGACCAGCACGGCGATGATGGCCGTGAAAAGTGGCATCGTCGCCGACAACATCGCTGCTAAGCCCGGAGAAAGTCGCGAGATACCCAGGACGAGGAACCCGCTTGACACGGTTGTGATGGAGAGCGAGATCCACCAGACGGCCAACCATTGTTCACGGTTTTGGGGCAATCTCTCTCCCCGAATAAACGCTATCGCCAGCAAGAATGGGGCACCGACAGATGTCCGAAGGGCAGCTAGCGCTAACGGAGTGGTGTGGTCCAAAGCCCACTTCATGACCGTGTAATTCAGTCCGATCAACAACGCCGTTAGAACGACCAGGCCGACTGTTATAGCGCTGGAAGACTGACTGGCTTTGGGATCGGGTCCGCGGGGCTTGTTCACGCGCCCTCAAGAAGATCAAGCGATCTTCTGCGAAGGCGACGCATGCCGTTAAGCCATCGGTCAGGATCCGATGCCTTACGTTCGGTGTAGGTTTGCACTTCGGGATGAGACAAGATCAAGAATTCCTCGTCGCGGATCGCCTGTGTGATCTTGTCGGCAACGAAATCAGGCTCAACAATCCCATCCGTACCACCATCACCAAGTTGTCGCGGTGCCATGGCAGTGTTCACTCCCTGCGGACATAGGACTGAAACTCGTATTCCGTCGTCGCCATGACTTATTGCAAGTGTTTCGGCAAGTTTAATGCACGCTGCTTTCGTGACTGAATACGGAGCTGAGCCAACCGCCGCTAGAAGGCCAGCCGCGCTCGCCGTGTGTACCAAGTAGCCCTCTCCCCGCGCTGTCATCGAAGGCACTACGGCTCGAGCTGCGTATACGTGAGACATCACATGCAGCTCCCACTGCATCTGCCAAGCCTCATTGGGAGCTTCGACGCCACCCTCCGCGCCAGCGCCGGCGTTCGAGAAGAAGATGTCTACCGGCCCGCTCGTGGTTTCAGTGTCTTCAACGAGTTGACTTACGGCCTGTTCATCGGTGACGTCGAGGCCGACACCGACACAACCCAGTTCTTCGGCAACTAGCCGCGCTGCTTCCTCGTTGTAGTCAGCTACCACGACCTGCCTAGCGCCTTCCGAAACCCATTTGCGAGCGGTGGCCGACCCGATGCCGCCACCACCTCCCGTAATAATTGCTACCCGATCTTTAATCTCCATAACCTGAACCTAGATCGCGGAAGCTATGGGCCGCTCAACTTTCGGCAACTCCGTTTTTGGTTCTCATTGCTGCATAGGCAATTTCATCCGCTTGGGCGGCGCCCAAAAAACGTCCAGGGCTTGCTCCATCAACGTGCCCCATGATGCCCTTGTAGAGCGTGAAGCCGCACAAAGAAGCCAATCTTTCGGGCATCTCTCTAACGTCTTCGGGTGAGAGGCTGTAGTACTGATTTTGTTGCTGGCGAAGATACCCCTGGCAATATTGGACGCTGATCCCTAAACGCCAGTCGTCTTCTGTGGTGTTAGCCCCACCGCAATGCCATGTACCACCGTTGACTATCAGAATTGAGCCCGCCTCCATTTCGGCGGGAATGTGCTCTACAGGTTCACCTTTAC
>JASMKJ010000251.1 GCA_030749275.1 Acidimicrobiales bacterium | reverse complement strand
GGCTGCAACGATTGCTAACTCGATACCGAGCCGTGTTTCGACCAAGTTACGCAGGGCATGTTCCTCACCGGCGTCGAACCACCGAACTTCGGAGTGCATCCAGTTGTCGGGAGGTTGGCTGACGTAGGTCCCATCGCCATGGCGGATTTCGATCAGTCCAAGTGTCGACAGAACCCGCATGGCCTCGCGGACCGATGACCGACTTATGCCAAGTTGTTCGATGAAGACTCCCTCCGGCGGCAACTTATGGCCAGCCTCAAATTCGTTGACCTCCATATAGCGACGAACTTCAGCAGCCGCTCGATCAGTTAAGCGGCCAGGCCCACCGAGTTGGCGAACATCTGACATGGCAAACATGAATTGGGGCTCCTCGCGGAGTGTGATCCGGACATCCACCTTTAACATCTGACGTCTGACCTGTCAACTGAAGGCAACTTCCTACATATTAAAGGAGGCTGGGCAAACTCTTGACGCTTCCATTGTCAGAGTGATATGACGTCTGATGACCATCAGCTAAGGGGAAACTAGTGAGAAATCAACCTAGCCTTGGGCGACGAGCAAGCGCGTTGTCCGTCGCCATTGTTGTCCTAGCGCTAACCGCCGCGAGTTGCGGTTCCAGCACCAAAGAGACTGCGGGGACTGCTGAAGCGCCAACAGCTACTGCAGCAGCTGGCGACATATCGACCCAGGAAGCAACAACCGATACGGAACCAGCGGCGGAGCCAGACGTATCGACCCAGGAAGCAACAACCGATACGGAACCAGCGGCGGAGCCAGACGTATCGACTCAGGAAGCAGCAGCCGATACGGAACCAGCGGCGGAGCCAGTCGTGGTCGGAGTGATCAGTTCGTACACCGGCCCATTCGGAATCTACGGCGCTCCAATGGAGCTCGCTATGAACCTTCGACTCAATGCCGCTGGTGCTGCCGCTGGCAACATTCCCGTCGAAACTGTGTTTGAGGATGACGGCACCGACCCGGCCACTGCTGTGCAAAAAGCAACCAAGTTGATCGAAGAGGACGGCGCATCCATCGTGGTGTGCTGCGTAAACGCAGGTTCAACCTTTGCCGTCGCCCCGATCCTCGCCGAAATGGGCATTCCGCAGATTGTTCCTATCGCCAACCCCTTGGGGCTTCACGAAAACCCCAACGGATTCGTCGCCGCACCGAGCGTGAACTGGGACGCGGAACGGCTGGGAACTTATGCCGCAGAAACTCTCGGATACTCCACCGCAGTGGTAATGGGTATGGATATGGCCTACGGCCAAGCTCTTGCTAATTCTTTCACCGCTGGCTTCACCGGAGCAGGTGGCGAGATCGTCGACCAAATCCTCACGCCCTTCGGCACCCAAGACTTCGGCTCATTCTTCGTTGGCGTACCCGACGCCGACATGGTGTTCGGTGGCTACGCAGGAGCTGACGCGATCGCCTTCATAAACCAGTACGAGCAATTTGGACTCAAGGACCGTGCACCGCTACTCGGCCACGGCCCGCTCATCACCGAATTACTGCTTCAGATCGAAGGCCCGGCCGCAATAGGTACCACCGTCGGCTTCTACTACACATCGTCACTTGACAACCCGGAAAACCAGGCGTTCAAGGACGCGCTGGCTGCCGCAAACCCCGAATTGCCTCCCAGCCACTTCACTGCTGGATCCTGGGCAACCGGCTCTATCTTGCTCCAGGCAATTGAAAACGCTGGCGCAGGTGCGGACGGCCCGGCGCTAAGAGACGCCATCGCCGCCGTCGAAGTTGACACACCGTGGGGTCCGGCTCACTTCGACGCCGACAGCGGCTACATCTTCGGCCCCACCTACGTTTACACGGCTGTCCAAGATGGCGACGCGCTACGACATGAACCCTTGGCAATAATCAATTGAGTCGTGCCCTCCTAGAGGTCATGTCACCCGTCACCCACTCGCTCGGGCTCTTGAGTCCGAGCGAGTGGGCGCTTCACACTCTGATTGGTTTGTCATTTGGCCTGTTGTTATTTCTAGTTGCCTCTGGATTTACGCTCACGTTCGGGCTTGCACGATTTGTGAACCTGTCGCACGGAGCGACATTTATGGTTGCAGCGCACGTGACGTCGAGTGTGGTCGACGGCCCGGACAACTTCGTTTTGGGC
>JASMKJ010000250.1 GCA_030749275.1 Acidimicrobiales bacterium | reverse complement strand
ACGATCAATGTCCCTGGGTCGATGACTGCGGGATCGATAAAGCCAAACTTGACCTTGAGATATGCCGATACGACCGCGTAATAGGTCTGCAGGAACGGCTGCTGGGTCAAACTCAACTGGACGGTGCCATCTTTCACACCGCTGATAACAGTCTGATCCAGGTTCCACATAACCAGTGGCACCGACGAACCAATGTCAGCCTTGGCCTGAGCGGCTGGCGTCCCTGAACTCGTGTCCCAGGTGACGATCCCGTCTACGTCCGGATGGGCAGCGAGATACGTCTTGATCGCCTCGAAGTTTGGTGCCGGGTCGAGGCCCGGAAGGTCAACGATGTCGAGGTCGTCTTCGCTCCAGCCGGCATCAGTGAACACCTCAACATAAGCGTTTTGGATTTCCAGGTGTTCAGACGAGTCGGGTAGGGAGTTGAAGAGCACCAAACTGTCACCTGGGCTCACAAACTCTGTGTAGAGTTCTGCGCTCCGCCTTGATGCTGCTGCTTTGTCCAGTCCAACTGCTGTCGAAGACAAACGCCGGACCCTTGAATCAGAGGAGTCCTTCCCTACATAGTTGTTGAAGAACTGAACTTCGATGCCCTTATTGAGGGCGTCAACCACCGTTCCCTCGAAGTCGGATGAGCGATAGTCCACCAGAACAGCATCCGGGTTAGCCGCTACGGCTGTTTGGATCATCGCATCGATATTCGGGTAGCTGTATTCCTCTGGAGCGATGTAGGTGACCTTGGCGTCGGCAATCATCTCACCAGCAGCCTTCGCTCCAGCCTCAATCTGATCCCAGAAGGTGCCACCAACCTGGATCGAGCCGACCACCCAGATGTCGATCATCTCGACAGGTTCGGCCGCTACTTCTTTCTCGTCGGATCCGCACGCGGATGCCACGAGAATCATGCTCAGAGCAAGCGCTACAACCCGCATCCCCTGCCCAAAATGTCGTTTGGATCGTATTTGCATTTCCGAACTACCTCCTCGGGTTGCCCCTGATAAGCCTCCCCAACTCTAAAACACTCACACAAACACCCAGTATCCGGAGAATCGGCAGGCAAATAAACTAATTTGGGTTTGGATCTGTGTCTTGTCTGTGGTTCCGCATTGTATGAACAGCTAACTTTGCGTGTCAACGCAAGCACGGGGTTATTTCGTCACACCCAAAGTAAAGGCACTCAAACCGGATGGTGGTAGTAACCGAAAGTCCGATCGGATACGACCCGAGGTCTCGGAACGTCCAGGACGACCCCTACCCCTACTACCACCGGTTGTTAGACGAGGCGCCCGTCTATCACAATCCAGACTTGGGGATTTGGGCTCTCTCGCGCTACTCCGATGTTCAAAAAGCATTTAGAGACTGGAAAACGTTCTCAAGCGCCGAAGGCGTCAATCTAGAACCAGGCTTCACTGAACTCATCGGCCCGGAGATCCTCAACATGGACCCGCCCCGACATGACTTACTTCGCCGGGTAGTCCGCCACAACTTCACTAAGTCCACGATCGGTGGCTACGAGAAGATGGTGCGGGCATTCGCTGAAGAGTTACTCGATCGTCTCATCGACGCGGGAGGCGGTGACTTCGCTACCGACTTTTCCCACCGGCTACCTGTGCTCGTTATATGCAAGCTGATGGGGATCCCTCTTGAGGATGAGGGAAAGGTTCGCCGCCTGGCCGCCGACATGCTCCTCTATCTCTCGGGGACGGAGGAGCACGTTCACACAGCGGTGGCGGCCGGGAACGAACTGCGCGAGTACTTCGGGCATCTGGTCAGAGCCCGCTCTCAACTCCCTCAAGACGACACGATCTCGGCGTTGGCCAATGCCGAAATCGATGGAAAGCCGCTGGCTCCAGAGGAGATCTTCGGGATGTGTCTCATTATCTACTTGGCGGGCAATACAACGACGAGTTCACTCGTGTCGAATGGCCTTTACGTATTAGCTCGCCATCCCTCGCAACGGGCACTGCTAGCCGCTGATCTAGGGGCCATCGAGGCCGGTGTTGAGGAGTTGCTCCGATTCGAGTCTCCGGTGCAGTGGTCGTCGCGAGTCACAACCTGTCAGGTCGAGTTGCATGAGACGGTAATCCCCCAAGGAGCGCGAGTCATGATGCTGGTCGGAGCAGCTCACCGTGATACTCAACAATGGGAAGATCCAAACACGCTGAACGTTTTACGGCCCCCAAAGCCCCACCTTGCCTTCGGTGAGGGTGTCCACCTCTGTATCGGTGCGCCGTTGGCCCGTCTCGAGGGTCGGATCGCCTTCGAACTTGTGCTGTCCCGAATTCCTAACTACCAGTTGGCCGGTGAAGTAGAGCGTCTGTACATCTCCACTGAACGAGGTTTGGCTCGACTGCCACTGTCCATTTAAGGGTGAACGGTTAGAGGGGGTCAGGTCCACACGGCGTTGCGGGTTCTCGTTCAGATCCCGTCTTCGAGGTAGCCGATAACTTCGCCTACTTCTATCTCTACATCTTCATCAGCTTCGTAGACGATCTCGATAAGAGTTCCCGCACCGAAAGACTCCATCTCTATCACCACTTTGTCGGTTTCGATTTCGGCAATCGCCTGCCCTCGGCTCACTCCATCGCCTACCGACACAAGCCATGAGACGATCGACCCGCTGGTCATGTCATAGCCGAGTTTCGGCATGGAGATCGGAACTCGCATCTAGCTGGAAGCCGTCGCTCTGATCGCACTTTCAATTCGCTCGACGCTGGGGACCATCAGATCCTCCAGAGGTGGACTATGGGAAATGAGAACATCCGGCATACTCACCAGCGTCGGCGGATTCTGCCAAGAGAAACCTGCCTCGGTCAGGCGGGAGACCACAGCCGATCCCCACCCTCCCTCGTGGTACTGCTCCTCTAGAACAACCAAGCGACCGGTCTTTTCGAGACTCTGCCTGATTGTGGACAAATCGAGCGGACGCACCCACCGGATATCGATGACCTCCGCATCGATTCCTTCTCCTTTCGCGGCGAGGGCCTCCGATGCCTCAAGGGCACGGTGGACCATCAGAAGCGATCCAACAACGGTCACATCGGATCCTTCTCGGAGTATCTCGGCCTGACCGATTTCCGGAAGGCTGGTGTCCCCCCGGACCAGTGGCCCCTTGACTCCATGAAGCGCCTTGTGCTCGAACACGACGACGGGATTGTTCTCCTGGATCGCTGTCCTCAGTAACCCGTAGGCGGACTGCGGAGACCCCGATACGGCAATCTGTAAACCGAGAAACTGTAGGAACCAAGACTCGCCGGTACTTGACGTTTGAGCACCAAAGCGACCGCCTCCTCCTCCACTGGCCCGCACAGTGACCGGTGCTGAAGTTTGCCCTCCGGACATGAAGCGCAGACGAGGCATCTCCATCGCAATGGCGTCATAGGCAGTAGGAAGAAAATCGCTAAACATGATCTCCACTACCGGCCTCATACCGGTCATGGCCATCCCAAGAGCCATC
>JASMKJ010000249.1 GCA_030749275.1 Acidimicrobiales bacterium | reverse complement strand
TACAAGGGTGACTTGAGCCTGACCATCAGCGGAATCCAAGCGACCCGTTTTAGCTTTCTGACGTCTGTTCCCGCCGCATTCAACGGGCCATGGCGAATTCCAATACCCAGGAGCAGTTTCAGTGCGATCAAGAGGTGTGTTTGTCATGAGTGACCCACTAATCTTTTGAGAGTTGAGGTTCGGAACGGTCTGAAGGCGGGGGCAGCGCAATGGAGCGCAACGAGCAGGTAAGCCAGATAAAGATGCTTTTGTCGAGGTTGGATTCGGGCACAAATGTAGATGCGGGAGGGATGAGGCTCAATCCGACATCTAGCTACACCGATCCGTCTGTGGCTAGCAGTGAACGAGACTTGTTCTTTCGTAGCCACCCGCAACTGTTAGGGCTTTCCGGGGACCTGCCTGAAGCAGGTTCGTTTTTTACGGCCAACGATCTTGATACGCCAATCCTGGCAACACGAGATGATGAGGGGCAATTTCGCGCATTTGTGAATGCCTGTCGCCACCGAGGAGTAGCTGTTGAGGAAGAGGAAAGCGGCAATAAGAGCCGTTTCGCGTGCCCGTTCCACGGTTGGGCTTATGACTCCCGGGGTGCATTAGTCGGTGTGCCCAAAGAGGAGCACTTCGGAGAAATCGATAAGCAGTGTTTCGGTCTGATAGAACTCTCAGCACAAGAAAAATACGGGTTCTTGTTCGCTAACCCTGATCCTTCAGGCACTATCGACATAGATGAGCTACTTGGAGCGGAGCTCAGCAAAGAGTTTGAGGCGTGGAATTTCGGAGTTTATAACCGGCTCGGCGGAGACCGTTACGAGGTTGATTGCAACTGGAAGCTCGCCATGGACACCTTCGGGGAGACCTACCACTTCAATTATTTACATCGGGACTCCCTAGCCACATTTTTTCAAGGCAATGTCCAGTGTTACGACACTTACGGTCAACATCACCGGATGATCCTGTGCAAGAAGGCCATCCACGAGATGAGAGAGTGGTCCGAGGACCGTTGGGACATCACCGTCGCTGGTTTGCCCGTCTACTGGATCTTCCCCAACAGCATCGTGATGCCGAGCGACTTCGGACTGTACGTGGTCCGCGCATATCCGGATGAAGAAACTCCCAGCCGGCACACCAGCGTGATCTCTTTTTATGTCCGTGGCGAGAGAACAGGAACGGCGAAATCCAACACGGTTGCCCCCGAACGCCAAGCCCTTCTCGACACAGCGCCGTTAGAAGTACTTTCCGAGATTGCGGAGGGATTCGCGGCAATTATTAGAGATGAAGACTATGTTGCAAGTGCTAGCCAGCAGCGGTCAGCTAATAGCGGAGCCGTGGAGCACGTGATGTTTGGTAGGAACGAACCAGCCCTTCACCACTACCACAACACGTACCGTGCAGCGTTGGGGCAGGAGCCCCTCCCACTGATTTGACCACGTGTGGCGGGTCGCGGAAGGGGAGCAGTCGAGCATCCAACACGGCGGCAGCTCTGGCAGGTAGCTACTCAACAGCGGTCGCAGGTGGATCGCTTCTGCTGTGCAGTTGTTCCAAGACCTCTGTTACCCGTCGCGAGTCGCAAGAGTCCGCAGGCCAGATTGCGATAAGACCATCGCCGTTCAAATCAGTGGCTTCGACATTCGAACGGGTCCCTACCCGCTGAATCAGGTACTTACTGCCGTTGATATTGACGAATCCCTTGAGTCGGAGGATTTGAATCGGAAGGTCATCGAGGATCAACTGCAGATGGTCTTTTGAGTCCGCGAACGCGTAGGCAATGTGTGAGGTGAGGAAGTCGTTGGTTTTCTCCGGCAGGACATCAAAGCTGGCCGTGTTCTCTAGGCCGAGAAGGAAAGGGATAGATAGTGCGCGAGCATCGAGACTTGCGGAGTTGCTGCGCTCGCTTAACCAATCATGCAATTGCTCTGTTTGGGAGTCAGGTAACAGGTCGAGGTGAGTGAGTGCAAGTAGGTCAGCTTGCCTGATCTGTTCAAGGCAGAGGCTTCCGACGAAACGGTCGTTGCTCTGGGTGCGAATGTTTGAAGCATCAACAGCGACGACGACAGCGTTGAGGGAACAACCTGGCCAGCCCTGTCCGTAGAGAGCGACCTTCGCTGGATGGGCCACACCACTGGCTTCGATAATGACGTGGTCGAGCAGGGGTCGAATTTCGAGGATCTCATCAAGAGCCGACCCGAGGTTGTCGCGAATAGTGCAACAAACACACCCGTTGGAGAGGGAGATC
>JASMKJ010000248.1 GCA_030749275.1 Acidimicrobiales bacterium | reverse complement strand
TGCCTGCAGGGCCTCGAGCCCGTCGTTCGGATCACCGAGTTGGGTGCCAATGAACACGACCACCAAGATGAGCATTAGGTCGGCCAGGACCCAGCCAACGATCCCTAGAGGGTCGCTGTCTCGACCAGGGCGGCGGCGCATGGCTAATAGTCAGTCGGGTCTTCAGTAGCCGGTTGAGGAGGGTTGATTTGTTGGGCCAACTCCTCGAGTCTCGTGACGAGGATCTCGACTGCTTCGCGTAAGGCGATAGTTTCCAAATAAAGGTCGTTTCGATTATCTGATGCTTCATTCCAGCTGCCGCTCACATGGGTTCCCGCTGCTTGGAGAGCCCGAGCAGCTTCCCGAAGTTCGGCGATGACCCCCTGGTTTGCCTGCTGGTATGAGTCCATGGAGTCCTGGGTACTGTCCAACACCCCTTCGGTCGCTGACCGAAGTGCCGCAGCTGCCTCGTGAAGTGATGCCGTGACCTCCTTGGTGGCAGCTTCAACCTGTTCGTCAAGTTGGCCAGTGGCTGCTACCAAGAAAGAACCCAACGCGTCACTGGTGCTGGTGGTGATGTTTCGAGCCGAGTTGTCGAGTGCTTGAGTTGAGGATTTGAAGCTGTCAGCAAGTTCCCGGTTGGTCTGTGCCAGTTCGGGGAACAGCTGGTAGGCAATGTTGACGTGGTCGGCAACCTGTTGCATCTGTTCTCCGGTCCGACCAAGAATCCCGTGGAGTGCCTGCAAGTCGTCGCCCAGGTCAATTCGGTCTTCTCCGAGTTGTTCCCATTGACGGCGGATTTCGTCGGCCGAGTTGCGTAGTGCGGTTGCCGACCCGGCCAGTGATTCGCTGACAGCGGATTGAACCCCCCGTTCCGCGGTGAGTGCGCTAACCAGTTCGGAGGTGGCAGAAGCAATCTGTGAGGCCTGGCTGAGCGACTCAACGGTGGTGGTGGCCAGCTGACGAGATGTCTCCCCTAGCTGGTCGACAAGTATTCGTTCCTGAGTAGCAGTGTCAGAAAAAGTCGCTCCAATTTGAGCGATGTCGTCCCTGGCGCCACGCAGGTTATCGCTCAAGGACTTTGCCGTGACGTTGAGGCCGGCTACGACCTCTTCGTGCGCGGCGAGTCGAGAATTGAACGTGGTGATTGATTCGGTGATGTGGTCGAGCCGGTTTTTTGCTCGTTCCTCCGCGTCGAGTACATGGTTGGTGATCGAAGAAAGTTGATTGGTTGCCTTGCCCAACTCCTCAGTGACCCGAAGTGGGGTGTCAAATGCTCGCTTCGACAGGTGGAATGAGGCGTAGGTAAGGGTCTCACGTAGTTGGTTCCAAACTTGCTGGAACCTATTTTCCAGGGTGACTTCTCGGTGCCTTCGCAGGTATCCGACTCGGACCGATGTGGCTATCACCATGAAGATTGCTGCCAGATCTAGGGAGGCGACCATGGTGAGATCGAACCACCCGGCCAGAGAGCGCCAGAGGTCTTCGGGCAGGCCGTCGATGTTGTCGAACCCCTGCTCCCAGAGGGCGATGAAGGGGCGATTCGCTACATCTCGAATACGTGGCAGTGCATCAACTGATCCTGCCAGCCTTGTTAACTGGCCGTATTGATAAGAAGCAAGCGCAACGCCGGACCAGGTAATGAGGAGTGGGAGCAACACCAGAACGTTGCGCGCCCATTCCCAAACCGTGATCTGACTGTCACGCCGGTCAGCTCCGGGGACCGCTACAGCGTCTTTGCCGAAAGCAGCAAACAGGTCAACTTTGGCCCAGATGTGGGCGTCTTCACTGTCTATCGCTCCGGCCAGCGCTAGCAGGGAGTCCCTTCGTTCGGAGAGCGACGGCGACTCGGCTAGCTCAAATAGGGCTGACTTTGTAGAAGCTATGTCCAATCGAAGATCCCTCCCAGGTGCCACGACGATAGTCACGGCTGGGGATGCACGCCACCGGTTGGGTTACCTTTGGTGGCCTTACTATGGGAGTTTGTAAGGCATGACCGAGGATTGCGGAATACCTCCAGGTAGTTCTCCACTCGTTGGGGTTGCGACAGACCTGTTCCGGTTCTTTTGCGAGACCGTCAGGCTTCGCAGCAAGGAGATCACCTCAACCGACCAGTATGAGCCGAACGGAAAAGTTATTTGGCTTGCTGATCTACCGCAACACTCCGCGGCTCATTCAGCTCTTGAGGACGACGAGGTGGCCTTTGATGACGAAGTAATGGTTGTTGAGAAGGTTCCCAAGGTCGACCCGCCAATCCTTCCGCAGAACGTACGGCCCTGGTTGGGAGAGTTTGACCATAGGAATGCTGGCTCAAATCCGGGACTCCTTGATGAGCGGCTAGAACCCATCAGCGACGGCGGAGACGACGGGCACGGAGAGGACGACGAGGGCGGACCGGGTGTCGAAATCTTGAGACTGAGTGATTTCCCAGATGTCGAACCGGCCTACACGCAGTGGCGTCCGCGGTGGATGGCGTGGGCAGCCGAGGAGAGACGGAATCGCCCAGTGCGAGCCCTCTACGAAGAGCTGTATCGGATCGAAAGTCAGACTTCTGTCCTGCCTGAAGAATGGGACTTGGTTGTGGCCACTGGGCTGCTGTCAGTTCGGCGGCCGGGATATGGAGACAACCCAGACATCGTGGTGAAGCGGCACGTGTTCACCTACCAGGCAATCGTCGAGATGGACGAACAAACAGGATCTTTGCATGTGTCGTTGAACCGGAGCCTTGACCCGTTCCGGCTGGAACTGGACATGTTGCCCACACCGCAATGGCCGGACATCGAACGTCAGCAGGAACTCCAGGACCTCTACCAGACGAAGCTTGATCACCCACTCGACATTGCCGGCGTTGACGGGCTCCTCGGACTGGTCGCAAATGCAATTCGAACTCCAGACGCAACCTCCCTCGCACAGGAACTGCATCCCCCCGACAGCGAACAGGTCAGTGACGTCATCGTCCTCCGCTCTGCACCGGCGCTGATCCTTAGGGCCCGTCCTCGGGCCCCAAAACTGGCGTTCTTCAATCGGATCGCTGACCAACTCGAACAGCTGGAACGGGACGGCAGAGAACTACCCGCAGGACTGTTGCACCTAGTCGATCCGGACGTGGATCCCTCAGCGGTGGATCAGAGCGAGCCCACTGCTGCCCGTTCCGAACCGTGGCAGACCGCCGACGAGACGTTCTTACCACTAGAGGCAAATGCTACGCAGCTTCGGATTGTTCACCATGTTGAACACCACCCATTCACTGTCGTACAAGGGCCACCAGGAACCGGTAAGACCCACACCATCGCAAATATTTTGGGCCACTTGTTGGCCAGCGGTCAGCGGGTACTTATTACCGCTGAGAAGGATCAGGCACTTCGCGAGGTGCGCGACAAGCTTCCTCACGAGATCCAACAACTATGTGTATCAGCAGTCGGTCGCGACGACCGCGACCGAAAACAGCTTGAGGTAGCAGCTCGGACACTCCAAGACCGTCAGGGCGGGTACGAAGCCGACGAATATGCCCGGGAACGAAGTGAGCTCGAGTCAACGATAGAAAGCCAACTTCGCAAAAAAGCGCAGCTCAACGCCGAACTCGTTGAGGCCCGGAAATGGGAGATCGACTCATTCACGATTGCAGGGTACGAAGGAACTCCAGGACAGATCGCTCAGAATCTTGCCGACGATCGATCGCCATTCGAATGGTTTGAAGAGTTTCTCTCTGGCCCCCGGGAACAATGCCCGTCCAATAGTGACGCCATCGAATATCTCTCCTACGTGAGGGACGACGAACTCGAAGAACTAGCCGGTCAACTCGACAGACGCCTACCGGATGATTGGGAGGCTCAACTCCTCGCACCTAACACTTTTGGCGAACAGCTGCACCACCTGTCAGAGGCTAAGAAGGCGGCCGACGAAGTAGCAGATCTTCGGTCGGACCCCACCTACCAGGCTCTCCGGGGCCACACCCGGTACCACAGAACGGAAGTAGCAGCTCAAGCCAGGTCGATCGCTGACCATCTGCAGCGGCGAGAAGAGTCCACGTCCGGGTGGCTTGCAGGAGCGCATGACGATGTGATTGCCGGGCGGATCCAGCAATGGGAACGCCGAGCAAGCGATCTTGAACGACTTATCGATCAAGCTGACGAACACATCCAAGCGATGGGCATCATCCGTGTCAATTGCAAGGAGGGGCAGGAACCGCTCCGGTTCAAAGAGATTGCTGAGAACCTGCTCAAACACCTAAAGGGCGGAGGGAAACTCAGAGAGTGGTTCAGGGCTCCACCTGTGGTTCGCCAGGCAGCAGAGTTCATGAAATTCGTTCAGGTCGATCACAGTCCACCCCAGACGGTTGCCAGCATCGAAGGCTTTCTCAACTGGTTGGACGCGAGACGGCTACTCGACGCGGTGTTGAAACGGTGGCCGCGAGGAGTCGAACCACGGGAATCAGACACGCTGAACGGGTTACTCGACTGGCACCGGGACGAGCTCAGTTTCCTGCGGAACTTGTTAGACGAGCGGCGAGCGATTAGCGCCTTCCGTGACCAGCTTGAACGGTTGGTGTTGCCTATCCCCGATTTTTCAGATTCTGCAACCGTCCGACATTACGTCGAAGTGACAGAAGCATTGGAGAGGTTTGAAGCACTTCACGAGGCGGAACATCCTTTGGGTGAACTCGTCGCCAACCTTCAGAGGGAACTGAACTTCGGCGATTCGGCAGATGCTGTTGGCGAACTCCTGGCGGGCGCTGAGCTTCATGATTCGGCTCGATACAGGACTGCCTACCAGGCGCTATCAGTACTGAGTGACGCCCAGCAGAGAAATGCTCGTCGGTCAGAACTCCGGGCTGAATTTGAGGTTGTAGCTCCCGGGCTGTGCGCAGCAATCGACGGTGACCCCAACCCGACCTGGGATGTTCGCTTAGAACGATTGACCGAAGCACGGAACTGGTGCGAGGCCCGAGCGTGGATCACACAGTCGCCCCACGACGCCCAAGGACTACAAAGGCAACTGGAGAGGGTCCGGGAGAAGATTAAGGAAGACCGAGGAGCCCTCATCTCAAACCGGGCATGGGACTTGGCGCTTGGTCGACTTTCACAACGAGATACCGCCTCTCTTGGCTCCTATGTACTTGCCGTCGGCACGCTCGGCCGTGGAACGGGGAAATACGCAGCGAGCCGACGTCGCGATGTTCAAGAACGACTCAAGGCCTGTAGGGGTGCCGTGGCGGCCTGGATCATGCCGCTCCATCGGGTGTTTTCAGACATGCGCCCCGAAGCGGAGATGTTCGACATTGTCATTGTTGACGAAGCGTCCCAGGCTGGCACGGAAGCAAACTTCCTCCACTACCTCGCGCCACGCGTTCTTGTCATCGGAGATGACAAACAAGTCGCTCCGGAGGCGCCCGGCCTCGACCTCAGCCAGATCCATGCCCTCGTCGACAACTACCTGGGTGAGATACCTGAGGACCAGAGACTCGTCTTTAAGAACCCAGCGATCAGCTATTTCGACCACGCCAAGATTCGGACAGACACCATCACTCTCACCGAGCACTTCCGGTGTGTGCCCGAAATCATCGAGTTCTCAAACCGAGAGTTCTATCGCCCAGCAGGCATTGAACTCACCCCGGTCAGGCAGTACGGCACGGATCGGCTTCGACCCCTCAAGTCCCATTTCGTTTCTGATGGGTATCGACAGGGCAAACGAAACCAGCCGGAAGCCGAGGCCCTTGTTGAGGAACTGTGCCGGTGCGTCGGAGACCCTGCCTACACCCGAGAAGGCTCGGACGGAGAGCCTGAACCCCTGACAATGGGTGTGATTTCGCTCACCGACAGGCACCAGGCCGAAGCGATCTCCAACATGCTTCTCGATCGGCTCCCCGAAGGCGAACTCCGGGCAAGACAGATCAGATGCGGGACGGCCGCCGATTTCCAAGGCTCAGAACGAGACGTGATCTTCTTGTCGATGGTGAATTCCATGACAGGAGTCACTGAGGACGGCAGCGGAGAGATCCGCTATATGCCCCTTACCCGGGCTCGAGCGGAGCGTCGCTACAACGTGGCGTGCTCCCGGGCAAAGGACCAGATGTGGTTGTTCCATTCGCTTCAGATCGCTGAGCTCTCCAACAC
>JASMKJ010000247.1 GCA_030749275.1 Acidimicrobiales bacterium | reverse complement strand
AAAGCATCTGAGCCTTCCGCGGCTATCAGCCGGAGGGTGTTAGCCAAGTCCGAATTCGTCACACGATCGCCGACGCGTTTGAGCGATCCGTCGGGTCGGAAATAGATTTCTCGTCCAGTGGCTGAGTATCTGAGACGATCAATGTTGTCGGCTCGACCCATGGTCGCTCCTTCAGCCCACCAACCGGCAACGTGGGGTCGCACTACGAAACCGTTCTCTGCCCACCTGATCGCGGGACGGACAATCTCGTCCCAATCTTTCTTTCCCCAAGTTGTCTGTGCTTCAAAGTAAGCCTTTAACGATCCAGGTGTTGCGATGGCTTGATACCCAACATCATTGACGTTGCCTTCAAGTACGAATCCAAACCCGTCCCGAGTTTCACCGATGATGATGTCAGCCCACTGGTCTGACCGGGTAGCGAGGGGCGATTTAGCGTGGAAGTCAATGCACTGGTGGATGCCTTGTTCAGGCAAGTAGACCTGCAAGTTGCCAAAGCCTGCTATGCCACACATTTGGGGGTCGACAACACCCGCTACTAGGCCGCATGCGATCGCTGCATCAACCGCGTTGCCGCCCTTTCGTAACACTTCAGCTCCGGCTTCAACCGCCTCAGGTTGAGCCGCGACGACCATGCCAGTTTGGAGCGATGCCATAAAAATAATCTGCCTGTATACGGCTACCGATATTCTGGCTTCGCGCCGGGAACTTCGAGAGGCGGGCATTCCCAGCTGAGCATCTCTGGAAGGCATTGTTCGGCGAACAACCTCATTGATGACTCCGCATCGGCAAACGGCATACCGCCGTAGCTGAATCCCGGCATTATTGCGTTCATGCCGATCATCTTGCGAATGTGGTCAAATTTCTCAAGTACCTGTTCGGGAGTGCCCCAAGGCATTAGATCCACGAAATCTTGCGCTGCGCGATCTGCGCCTTGTTTTTCGATGTAGCTGGTTATCCCGGTGTAGAACTCGTAACCCTTGACACCTTCGTGGGGTGCTTTTTGGAACTCGTAGTGACGCATCACACTCTCGTAGTTGGCCCCTATGTATTTCCGGGCCATCTCTTCAGCTCGGTCGGCGCTTTCGTCAACGAAAACTGATCCTCCACAAAACGGTGGCGGTCCGGGTTCCCCATTGACTTCTTCGAAGACGCGGTTGTATTCAGCGAGATCTTCTTGGACGACTGTCCAGGGTTTTTGGGGAATCACCAATACTCCATACCCAAGTTGGGCCATCAAGGGCATGGATTCGGGAGATACCGCTGCTGCGTAGGATCGACCCCTGAAACCATGTTGGGGGCGAGGCCGAATTTCGCGCAAAGGTTGCGTACCAAACTCATTGTCGTATTCCATTTTTCCTGACTCGAGCGCCTCCATAACCAAGCCTGCATAAGCGACCAAGCGTTCACGGGAAGAGTTCATGTCAACTCTGAAGCCTTCGTACTCGATACGGGCCAACCCTCTGCCAATACCCAGGATCATTCTGCCTTTGGACATGGTGTCAAGAAGCGCTATGTCTTCGGTAATCCGAAGAGGATCATGCCAGGGCAGCACGATTACTCCTGTCCCGAGCAGCACGTCGGGGTGTTTACCTGCCATATATGACAAGAACTGAACAGGCTCAGGACACATGGTGTAATCATCGAAATGGTGTTCAACCGTCCAAAGCGATTTGAAACCAAGTTCAACTGCTAAATCGCATAGACGAAGTTCTTCTTCGTAAACCTCGTGGTCAGGTAGTCCGTTGAACGGGTTCTGAAAGACAACTGTGTAGCCGGTATGCACGAGGTACCCCCTAGATCGCTATTCCAGAAAACTACACCTTTTGCCTCATTCTCATCCGAACCATGTCAGCTATATGAACCTGAGCTCTGACAGCCGAGAAATGACAAACTCTTGTCATGGCACACCGCGTGGGGATAATTGGACTTGGGACTGTTGGGTCGCGGTTTGTGGACCAGTTCAACTCCCACGACGCTTTCGATTTGGTGGCCGCTTGGGACATAGACAGTGAGGCGTGTGCAGCGCACGAAAGCACCGTCAGGATAGCTTCCGATTCGAACGCTGTAATAGCCGAATCTGATTTGGTTTACGTGGCGGTACCTCCCTTTCACCATGCCCAATACGTTCTTGATTGTTTAAAAGCAGAAACAGCAATTTTCTGCGAGAAGCCGCTAGGAATCGATTTGCCTTCCAGTCGGCAGCTCGTCAGAGCAGTTGAGCAGAGTGGCTTGCCCGCGGGAGTGAATTTTGTGTTTAGCTCCGCTCCGTCCGCCACCACACTGCAGGAAAAGATCGCCAACAAAGAGCTGGGTGATCTAGTTCGCGCTGACCTCCGGTTGCACTTCTCTCAATGGCCACGAGCGTGGCATGACAAAGCTCAATGGTTACGCCTCCGGGATCAAGGTGGCTGGATTCGAGAGGTGGTGTCTCATTTCATTTTCTTGGCACATCGCCTAGTCGGCGAGATCCGTCTGGAAAGTGGATATGTCGACTATGAAGATGGGCCAGAGGGATCCTTGTGTGAGCAAACTGCGCTGGCACAGTTTTCATCTTCCTCGATACCTGTGTCTCTGGCCGGAACGAGTATTGGGGCCGGATCTGACGTCGTCGATTTGACGGTGAGGGGTGAAGCGGGTGCTCTGCGTATCTGGGACTGGTATCGACTTCAAGAATCAGGACTCGACGACTGGGTGGACCTGTTCTCTTCGACCAGAGAGCAGTTGGGAGTCGACGCGTATCTCGCTCAGTTGACTCAACTTGATCAGATGATGAGGGGACACGAACACACAATCGCTACCTTTAGGGAAGCCCTACTGGTTCAAGAGTGTGTTGAGTCGCTGATCACCGGTTGATACTCGGGTCGGCCAACTATGCAGAACTCCCCGCCCTCTGGGTCGGCGAGAACAACGACAACGAATCCGAGGTGACTCGGGTCACCTACAGGAGTGAGCACAGTTGCGCCTAGAGCGA
>JASMKJ010000246.1 GCA_030749275.1 Acidimicrobiales bacterium | reverse complement strand
AGACGCTGCATGGGATGAGATTGAACGGCGATTGATCTGTCATAGGTCACAATATGCTCACATCATGTGCTACTGTGTCAACTATATGACCCCTACGGTATTACAAGGTAATTTCTACCGTTATTATCAGGTAATCTACTACTTTAATATTTCTTATCATTCACGGTCTTAACCTGTACTACAGAACAACTACCCCACT
Source organism: Acidimicrobiales bacterium (assembly GCA_030749275.1). GTDB lineage: Bacteria > Actinomycetota > Acidimicrobiia > Acidimicrobiales > Poriferisodalaceae > UBA6944. The sequence continues at coordinate 1,348 of JASMKJ010000246.1, read as the reverse complement.
ACTCCCATCACCCCTACAACTACGTAACCCGCGACGATGGCATCCAGATGACTTCAATCGACCACGACACAGCCGACGAGTACGCCAGTTACCTGGCTAAGAGGCAGGGGCGTCGAGCAACCGCTGTGCGAAGCGCCTTCTTCTACCGGTCAGACAAAGCGGAACCTGAACCGCCAGCGACAGACCTCTTAAGGAACCGTTCAAGAGCCGGACTACACCTCAAGCTCGCACTTTTCTACCTCTGGTGTGCTGGGAGTGAAAGCCCTGACCCAAATCGTGGAGACCTTCATACAGTCCGCGGTTACTCCGACAGCGATATCGCAAAGTTCTTCGGGTTCACCGATCCCGACACAAACGGCAAACGCCGAATAGCCAACGCCAGGCTGCAACTCAGAGATCGTGGCCTAATCGGCGTGACCACCCGACCCGGTAGGTCCCCAGTCGTTCGACTGCAGCGAGAAGACGGCTCAGGCCAGCATTACGTTCCACCGGGTTCAACTGACGGTGGAGGCAAGTATTACAAGTTGCCGGTTGAGTTCTGGACGAACCTCTGGCACGTGACGCTCTCCGGACCGGCCGTCGTTGCCATTCTCGTACTTCAACACATGGACCAGACAACCAACAACCGTGACCTGTGGGTAAACCCGACGATGCGAACCAGACACTTCGGATTCTCAGAAGAGACCTGGTATCGCGGGGTTAACGAGCTCTGCCACTACCAACTAGCAACGCGAGCCCCTAAGCCGATTCGTCAAAAATTCGAAGACGAGGCCAGAAGGCGAAGATTCACCTACCAATTCGACATCAACTCACTCCGCAGCAACAAGCCGCCAAAACCTAACGACCCACACAGAATCATCCGTGAAGACACCGATGCCCAAATCTAAGGGCTTCATCGAACCTGTGGAGATGCCACCGGCGAGATCTTCGAATACCCGTTAGGAAGAACGCTATGACAGAGCGCTGACGCTCTACCAGCACAAGACCCACGCTGTGTCGACAGCCGCCAGCCGCCCGATCCAGCCGCTCACATCAGACCTAGAAATGTCCGCACCGTCATCACCAACGATGGAGTTGGCTGACAGGCCGGCTGCCACGGGATCACGGAGCCGCCTGCCGCGTCCCCCGGTGTTCTTACTGAAAATCGGCCTGACCAGCAAGTATTCGCCTTTGACTTCCACTACCACGGCGGGTCTCCGCTTGGCGATGTGGTCCCGGTGAATCCTGTCGCCGGGTCGACTGAACTGGACCAACGCATAGACGATGTCTCCAGGTTCAATCTCTTTGTCGTCGAGAAGCTCTAGAGGCTCCCCGTTAAGGAGAACTAATGCATCCTTGACCTCAGGTT
>JASMKJ010000245.1 GCA_030749275.1 Acidimicrobiales bacterium | reverse complement strand
AGATTCCGAAATCAGTCAGGATCGGAACACCAACCCCGTCCATCAAGATGTTGCTCGGCTTCAGGTCTCGATGCACCACCTCCCGCAAGTGGGCGTAAACCAGCGCATCCAGGATCGGTATACCGATCTTGTCGAGGAAGTCATCCGGTCGTTCCCGTGCGAACCCCTGCCCGGACTTCCTCAGGTCAGAATCAACCCAGTCGTAGACCAAGTACGGATGTCCAGAGTCCTCGTCGATACCTGAATCAAGGATCAGAGCGATGTTTTTGTGTCGAAGTAGCGAAGCGTTCAACTCTCGCTCAAAGATCTCTCGCTCCACCCGGTCGGTTAGCTGGTGGCCTTCGATGATCTTGAAGGCGACTTTTTTGCCGCTCCTAGAGTCGGTACAGCAGTGGACCTTCGACATTCCACCAACACGAACTGGTACTTCGCTAAGGACCACGTAGTGGTCGGCCAAGATCGTCGGTCCTGTCATTGAAACGGTTCTCAGGCGCCTAGAGACGGTTCTCGGGCCAGTGGTTGAACAACATCCACGCGTCGAGCAACAAGTCGAGCCGTTCGTCTTTGAAGTCACGATTCTCGGCTGTCCACTGCTCCTTACAGTGGTTCTTGAAGTTGCCGTAGCCAAGGTCATTGGCCTTCGCAGCGAGATAGTCCGCCCACACATCTCGGGGGGCGTGAACCCTGAATGCATAGTCACGGTGCGGAGTGTGAACTACTTCGCCTTCCCAGGAGCCGTCGCCGGCGGCCTGCCCGGCAACGGTGACGAAGGTTTCCATGTCGGTCTCAGAGCGGCCTCGCACATACACCCACCCAGCGTCATCTTGATCCTGAACAGTGCTGAAGAACCCGTCGTCGTTAACCAACCACATACCAGTCCCTCACTTCATGGAGTGCCGTAAGCGTAGGACGAGACCGATATTCAGTCCAGAGGACGCACTGGGGAAGCTGGGCGAGCAGGGGACTCCCTCCAGAACTCAACCACGACTCCGTGTCGGAGGGGGGACTTGAACCCCCACGCCCTTGCGGGCACCAGCCCCTCAAGCTGGCGCGTCTGCCAATTCCGCCACTCCGACGTGGCACACCCGGAAGACCCGGAG